>DASQDJ010000243.1:0-5001 GCA_035634215.1 Solirubrobacterales bacterium
GGCCTCGAGGCCGGCCGAGAGGCTGGTCTCCTCGGCGGTGAGCACCGCCTGCTTGCCGAGCCGGGCGGCGATCGGCGGCCGCTCGGCGACGGTGCGCGCCAGCTCCAGCGCCTCCTCCAGCCAGCGGCCCTTCCTCACCACCTTGTTGACGATCCCCATCTCCAGCGCCATCTCGGCGTCGAAGCGCCGGCCGGTCAGCACGTACTCCATCGCCCGCTGCTTGCCGACCACGCGCGCCAGCCGCTGGCTGCCACCGCCGCCCGGGATGATCCCGAGCGTGATCTCCGGCTGCCCGAACTGGGCGGTGTCGGAGGCGACGATCATGTCGCAGGCCAGCGCCAGCTCGCAGCCCCCGCCGAGCGCGTAGCCGGAGACGGCGGCGATCAGCGGCGTCTTGACCGCGGCCACCCGGCGCCAGAAGGACGCGGCCGGGTGGCGGAGCGCCTCCTCGAAGCTGCGCTCGCTCATCGCCTTGATGTCGGCGCCCGCCGCGAAGACCTTCTCGGAGCCGGCGATCACGATGCAACGCACGGCCGGGTCGGGGTCGAGCCGCTCCAGCTCGGAGGCGAGCAGGTCCATCACCTCCGGCGAGAGGGCGTTGCGCGCCTCGGGCCGGTCGATGCGCAGCAGGGCGACGCCGTGCTCGTCGAGCGAGGTCTCGACGGGCGAGGGCATGGTGCTAAGCCGTCCCCTCGCTCATTCGGCCTCGAGGGGCAGCATCGCGTTGATCCCGGTCGCCTGGCGGCCGATGATCAGCTTCTGGATTTGCGAGGTGCCCTCGTAGAGGGTGGTGACGCGGGCGTCGCGCAGGTAGCGCTCGACCGGGTAGTCGTCGACGTAGCCGGCGCCGCCGTGGACCTGGATCGCCAGGTTGGCGCACTCGACCGCCGACTCGGTCGCGTAGAGCTTCGCCACCGAGGTCTCCATCGTGTTCGGCTTCTTTTCGTCCTTCAGCGCGCCGGCCCGGAAGACGAGCATCCGCGAGGCGTCGCGCTTGAGGATCATGTCGGCGATCATCTCCTGGACCAGCTGGAAGCGGGCGAGCGGAACGCCGAACTGCTTGCGCTCCTTCGAGTAGGCAACCGAGGCTTCGACGCAGCCTTCGCAGATGCCGACACAGCCGGCGGCGACGCTGTAGCGGCCGTTGTCGAGCGCGCTCATCGCGACCTTGAAGCCGTCGCCGATCTCGCCGAGCATGGCATCGTCGGGGACTTCGACCTCGTCGAGTGAGAGCTCGGCGGTGTCGGAGGAGCGCAGGCCGAGCTTGCCGTGGATCTCCTGGGCCGTGAAGCCGTCGCTCGCGGTCGGGACGAGGAAGCAGGCGAGGCCGCGGTGCTTCAGCGACGGGTCGGTCTGGGCGAAGATCAGCGCCACCTCGGAGACGTTGCCGAGCGAGATCCACATCTTCTGGCCGCTGATAGACCAGCCTGAGTCGGTCTTGGTCGCGCGGGTGCGCAGGTTGGCGGCGTCGGAGCCGGTGTCGGGCTCGGTGAGGCCGAAGCAGCCGAGCGCCTCGCCCGAGCAGAGGCGTGGCAGCCACTGCTGCTTCTGCTCCTCGGTGCCCCAGCGCTCGATCGAACCGGCGACGAGCGAGGTCTGGACCGAGACGACCGTGCGGGCGGAGGAATCGGCGCGGCCGACCTGTTCGACGATCAGCCCGTAGCCGAGGTAGTCGAGGCCGCGGCCGCCGTACTGCTCTGCGACCGGCGCGCCGAGGTAGCCGACCTCGCCGAGCTTGCTCGCCAGCTCGCGGTCGAAGCGCCCGGCGCGATCGTTGTCGCGCACCCGCGGGATGATCTCCTTGTCGGCGAATTCGCGCGCCGCTTCGGAGATCAGTCGCTGCTCGTCGCTCAGCTGGAAGTCCATCTCGCTTTCTTGCTCCTCGTCGTCGTCAGTCGGTGGCTCGAAGCTCGCGGCCGAGCGTGGCGGCGAACGCCTCCTGCGCCTCGCGCGTGCGGGGACCGGGCGTCTCGGCCAGCTCGTTGCCGTCGATCGCGGCGACCGGCTGCACCTCGCGGGTGGTCGAGGCGAGGAAGGCCTCCTGGGCGGCGCGCAGGTCGGCGACCGGCCAGGCGCCCTCTTCGACCTCGAGCGCCTTGACGAGCCGGTCCCGGGTGATCGACTCGAGCACCCCGACGTCGAGGGCGGGGGTGCGCAGCGACCCTTGCGGCGAGACCCAGAAGACCGCGGAGGTGGGCGGCTCCAGGACCGTGCCGTCGGGCTGCACGAGCACGGCCTCGTCGGCCCCCTGCGCTTCGGCGAGCCGCGTCGCCTGCATGTTGGCGGCGTAGGAAAGCGACTTGACGCCGTTGAGGATGACGCTGGGGGAGTAGGTGACGGTGGCGAGCCGCAGCGTCTCGCCGTGCGGCGGCAGCTGCTCGGTGGCGGCGATGCGGCGGCCGCCGCGGGTGACGATCAGGCGCAGCTGGCCTTCGGCCGGCCCGGCCTCGGCGAGCAGGGCGGCGATCTCGCGCTCCAGCGCGGCACGGTCGAAGTCGAGCTGGATCGCGGCGGCGGAGCGCTCGAGTCGGTCGAGGTGGTCGCCCAGCGCGAAGGGGCGCCCCTCGTAGAGCCGGATCACCTCGAAGACGCCGTCGCCCCGGTAGAGGCCGTCGTCGTGCAGCGGCACCGTCGCCTCGGCGGTCGGCGCGACCCTGCCGTCGACGCTCGCGAGCTCAGTGATCGGGGGCGCGGCCATCGAGCCGCGAGGCTACTAAGCCACCTGTTCCGATGCGCTTTATGCCCCCTATACGAGCAAAAGGCGCACCGAAAGCGTCACACCGCTTCGAACACGGCCGCGAGCCCCTGGCCGACGCCGACGCAGAGGGTGGCTACTCCGTAGCGGCCGCCACGGCGGCGCAGCTCGCGGACGAGGGTGCCGGCGAGGCGGGCGCCGGAGCAGCCGAGCGGGTGGCCGAGGGCGATCGCGCCGCCGTTGACGTTGAGCCGCTCCTCCTCGATGCCCAGCTCGCCCGCGCAGGCGAGGACCTGGGCGGCGAAGGCCTCGTTCAGCTCGATCAGGTCGACCTGGTCGAGCGTCAGGCCGGCGGCGTCGAGCGCGCGCGGAACCGCCTCGACCGGACCGATTCCCATGTGGGCGGGGTCGACGCCGGCCACACCGGTCGCGACTACGCGGGCGAGCGGCTCGGCGCCGAGCGCCTCGACCCCGGCTTCGGAGGCGACGAGCGTGCAGGCGGCGCCGTCGTTGAGCGGCGAGGCGTTGCCGGCGGTGACCGTGCCGCCCTCGCGGAAGATGGGGCGCAAGGAGGCGAGCTTGTCGAGCGAAGTGTCGGGCCGCGGTCCCTCGTCGGTTGCGACCGTCACCTTCTCGCGCTTGCGCGGCACCTCGATGGGCGCGATCTCCTCGGCGAAGTGGCCAGCCTCCGCCGCGGCGACCGCGCACTGGTGGCTGCGCAGGGCGAACTCGTCCTGCGCCTCGCGGTCGATCCCGAAGCGCTCGGCGACGTTCTCGGCCGTCTCGCCCATCGACTCCGTGGAGACGTCCAGCTCGGCCATGCGCGGGTTGATCATCCGCCAGCCGAGCGTCGTGTCGTGCATCGTTTGCGGTCCCCGGGGGAGGCCGCTTTCCGGCTTCTCGACAACCCAGGGCGCGCGGCTCATCGACTCGACCCCGCCGGCCAGGTAGAAGTCCCCTTCGCCGAGCTTGACGGCGCGGGCGGCGCAGTTGACGGCCTCCAGGCCCGAGGCGCAGAGGCGGTTGACGGTCGCGCCGGGGACCTGCTGCGGTAGCCCGGCCAGCAGCGCCGCCATGCGCGCCACGTCGCGGTTGTCCTCGCCTGACTGATTCGCGGCGCCGAAGTAGACGTCGACGATGCGCTCGGGGTCGACGCCGGAGCGCTCGACCGTCGCGCCGATCACGTGGGCAGCGAGATCGTCGGGGCGGACGCCCGAGAGGGCGCCGCGGTAGGCGCCCATCGGGGTGCGGGCGGTCTCGACCAAGTAGGCCTCGGGCATGCGCGGATTAAACCGACATCGCGTCGCGTATCGGCATTCACCCCGCCCTGGGTGGTCAATCTCGGATGCGAGCCTCGCGGGCGTATCCTCGACCCGTGGACCTGCTCCTGATGACGCTCGGCGTGCTCGCCGTCTTCGTCGGCGTCCTGCTGCTGATCGGCCACTACTCGCAGACCAGCAGCGCCGAGCTGGTCGACTGGAAGCCGACCCGCTCGCCGGAAGTCGAGGCGCAGAACGAGCTCGACGACGTCCGCCAGATGCTCGACGCGCAGAACGAGATGCGGCGGCGGCGCGGCGCCCCGGAGATCGACGAGGGCGTGCTGCGGGCAGAGGTCGAAGCCGAGGAGCTGGAGCGACTGCGACGCGGCGACCCGTTCGCCGGCTGAGGCGCCGATGGCGCGGGCGCTGATCGTCGGCTGCGGCTGCCGCGGGCGCGAGCTCGGCGGCGAGCTGCTCGCGGCTGGCTGGGCGGTGCGGGGGACGAGCCGGCGCGAGGAGGCGCTCGTGGAGATCGAAAGGGCGGGCATCGAGCCGGCGCTGGCCGATCCGGCCCGCCCCGGGACGGTGCTCGACCTGATCGGCGACGTGACGGCGCTCGTCTGGCTGCTCGGCTCCGCGGCCGGAGGCGAGGACGAGCTCGCCGCCCTGCACGGAGCGAGCCTCGAGCGGGTGCTGGAGCGGCTGGTCGAAACGCCGGTCCGCCGCTTCGTCTACGAGGCGGGGGGGACGGTCCCGTCGACCCTGCGGCGCCAGGGTGAGGAGATCGTCCGCGCGGCGGCGGGCCGCTGGAAAATCCCTGCTGTAGAGCCAAAAACGGTCACGCTGAGCGATATAGCTAAACTCGGATAGGAATTAAGGCAAATCAATTACCGAAGCGACAAGACGGATTGAGAGGAGCGGTTCGATGGCACTGAAGATTGGTGACGTGGCGCCCGACTTCGAGGCGGAGACGACTCAGGGCCGGATCAGCTTCCACGATTGGCTCGGCGACTCTTGGGGAGTGCTGTTCTCGCACCCGAAGGACTT
>DASQDJ010000244.1:0-2537 GCA_035634215.1 Solirubrobacterales bacterium
CAGGTTGAGCGTCGACTTGGTCTGGTCGTAGTAGGAGTAGCCGAAGTAGGCCATGCCGCCTTCGCTGCCCTCCACGCCCTGGACCAGGACGTTGTCGTTCTCGGAGGGCTGGTAGTCCTCCCGCTGGGCGGCCTCCTCACCGTTGACCTCCTCGGTGAAGAACTCGAACGTGCCCGAGTCGGTGCCCGGCCCGAACAGGGAGAGCTCCTCGTCGAAGTCCTCGGCCATGCCAGGGATCTCGTCCCAGCTGGAGAGGTCGGAGTCGGGGCCCCAGATCGCCCCTAGCTGCTCGACCGTGAGGCAGTCGACCGGGTTCTCGGGGTTGACGACGACGGTCAGCGCGTCGGTCGCGACCCGTACCTCCTCGTTGACGATTCCGCTCTGCTTGCAGGCGGCGACCTCTTCGGGCTCGATCGCCCGCGACGCGGCGGAGATGTCGGTCTCGCCAGCGCAGAATTTTTCGAAGCCGCCGCCGGTGCCCGAGGTCCCGACGGTGACCTTGACGCCGGGGTTGGCCGCTTCGAATTCCTCCGCGACCGCCTCGGTCAGGGGCGCGACGGTGCTCGACCCGTCGACCCGGATCGATCCGGACAGGTCGCCGCCGCTGCCGTTCGCCTCGTCGTCGCTGCCTCCGCATGCCGCCACGCCGATCGCCAGCGCGCACGTCGCGGCAAGGGCCGCGAACCACTTGAAGCCGTTCACTCTCTCTCCTATCTCGCTTTCGTTCCGGCCCGGCCCCGGATGGGCGAGCCTCGACGCCAGCGTCGCAGCGCGGAGAGGGCGGCTTGTTACGCGCTCGTGTCGAGCTTGTGAAAAGCCTGTGAACGGGGTGCGGCCGGCGGCTCTCCACCGGACAGCGGCTCGGGGTCGAAGCGGTAGCCGACCCCGAAGTGGGTGTGGATGTAGGCCCAGCCGGGCGAGCGCTTCTCCAGCTTCTGCCGCAGCTTGCGGACGAAGACGTCGACCGAGCGGTCGCCGTGGGCCATCGCGTAGCCCCAGACCCGCTGGTAGATCGCGCCGCGCTCGTGGACGCGGCCGGTCGACTCGGCGAACATCCGCAGCAGCTCGAACTCGCGCCGGGTCAAGTCGAGGCTGTTGCCGCCGACGTAGACCTGGAAGCGGTCGGGGCGGATCTCCAGCTCGCCGGCGACGAGCGGCCCGACGTCGAGACTCGGCCGCGCGGGGCGATGTCGCCGCGAGACCGCTTCGATCCGCGCCATCGCCTCCTCTGGGTGGCAAGGCTTGGTGAGCCAGTCGTCGGCGCCGAGGCGCAGCCCACGCACCCGCTGGCCGACCGTGGTCGGCGCGGCGCAGACGAGCACGCCGAGCTCGGGCAGCATGCCGCAGACCTGCTCCAGGTAGTCCCACGGTTCGTCGCCGAGCACCCCCGGGTCGACGAGCAGCGCGTTCAGCTTCATCGCCACGAGCTCGTCCGGCGGGATCGGCCCGGCCGACGTGCGCAGCTGCCAGCCAGCCGCCTCGGCCCGCTTGACGAGGACGGTGACGAAGCCGCTGTCGTCGTCCACGACAGCCAGCCGGATCGCGTCTGGTGAGGACACCGCTCTTCGATTGTAGGAGGTCAGACCGGCGCCACCGCGCCGCTGGCGACGAGTGCGAGGACGAGGACGCCGAGGCCGACGCGGTAGGCGATGAAGGCCGAGTAGGTGTGGCGGGCGATGTAGCGCAGCAGCCAAGAGACAGCGAGGAAGGCGACGACGAAGCTGACCAGCGTCGCCACGATCGTCGGCCCCCAGCCGACCCCGGCGGAGACGCGGTCGAACTCGTCGACCGTCTGCAGGATCCCCGCGCCGGTCAGGGCCGGGATCGAGAGGAAGAAGGAGAGGCGCGTCACCGCCACCCGGTCGATGCCGCGCAGCAGGCCGGCCGACATCGTCGCGCCGGAGCGCGAGACCCCGGGCACCAGCGCCAGGCACTGCACGAGGCCGATGATCAGCGTGTCGCGCCAGGTGATGTCCTCCTCGTGGCGCTCCTGGGTTGCGCGGCTGTCGGCGAACCACATCACGCCGCTCCAGAGGATCAGCGCCCCGCCGACGAACCAGAGGCTGCGCAGCGTCGTCTCGATCTCGTCCTTGAAGGCGAGCCCGACCGCGACGAGCGGCAGCGAGCCGAGGATCACCGCCCAGGCGAAGCGGTAGTCGGGCGCGGCACGGCTCTCCGGGTCGCGCAGGCCGACGATCCAGGCGCGCGCCATGCGGACGATGTCGCGGCGCAGGAAGAGCAGGGTCGCGGCGACCGCTCCGACCTGGACGATCGCCGTGAAGGCGGTGATGTCGGGGTCGTCGGTCGAGTGGCCCAGCAGCCGCTCGAGGATCGTCAGGTGCCCCGTGCTGGAAACCGGCAGGAACTCCGTGAACCCCTCGACCGCGCCGAGGAGGATCGCTTCCCACCACTCCATGGCGGGGCATCCTATGTGGGGGACCGGGGGTGTCCCCCCGACGGAACCCGCGACGGCCCGCCCGCAGGGTCCCTACCTCAGTGGCTCACGAGTCCGCTGGGGGGACACCCCCGGTCCTTGC
>DASQDJ010000245.1:0-4485 GCA_035634215.1 Solirubrobacterales bacterium
GTAGACCCGCTCGCAGACGAGCTCCTCGTTCTCGTCGAAGACGAAGAAGGCGGTCATGCGGACCTTGAAGGAGCCGCCCGTCGGCGGCACCGGGCCGAGCGGCCCGAGGTGGGTGCCGAGCAGGTGGAACTCGGCCACCACGGCGTCGTCGCAGTGCCGCAGCGCGATCATCTCGTGCCGCTGGTCAGGAAAGGCGGCGCGGGTTTCGTCGTAGTAGCCGCGCACCGCCGCGTCGCCGTCGTGGACCGTCTGCGTCGGCACGATCTCGTAGCGCGGATGCGGGAAGGTCGAGAGGACGGCGTCCCAGTCCTGCTCGACCTCGTCGTGGAAGTGGTCGAGCACCACCTTCTCGCGGCGTGCTCGGATCTCGTCGGTCAGCATCTTCATGGACTCCCTTGTTCGAGTACTAAGGTCTGATGATGAGCGATCAGCTGCCGATAAGGCGCCGCGAGATGATCGCGCTGTCGGCCGGGGCGCTGGCGAGCGCCGCTTTGTACGCCTGCGGAGCCGACGAGGGAGAGCCGGCTGGACCAGCGGCGGGAAGGGCGAAGACGACGCCCGACTGCGTGTTGACGCCCGAACAGGAGGAAGGCCCCTTCTACATCGACCTGGCACAGGTGAGACGGGACATCGTCGAGGACCGCCAGGGCGTGCCGCTCGCCCTCGCGCTCACCGTCGTCGACGCGAACACCTGCGAGCCGATCGGCGATGCCGCGGTCGACATCTGGCACTGCGACGCGCTCGGCGTCTACTCGGGCGAGCCCACGGAGGGCAGCACGAGCGAGACCTACCTGCGCGGCATCCAACTGACGGACGCAGACGGCTTGGCCGAGTTCGAGACGATCTATCCCGGCCAGTACCCGGGTCGGACGACGCACATCCACCTCAAGGTCCGCCTGGGCGGCCGGCAAAGCGACGGCGCCTACGCCGGGGGCCAGGTCGCGCACACCGGCCAGCTGTTCACCTCCGATCGGCGCGACGCGGAGGTCTTCGGACTCGCCCCCTACAGCCAGAACGCGGCCGAAGTCACCCCGCGCGACGCGGACGGCATCTTCGTCGCCCAAGGCGGCTCGAGCGCGGTGCTGGCCATTGCCCGGGCCGGTGACGGCCGTATGCGGGATGGCTTCACGGGAAGGGCGACGCTGGGGGTCGATCCCAGCGCGGCTTCAGGATGAGGGGAACGTCCGGCTCGCTCCCTGCTCAGCGCCTGATGGTCAGCGGGACACCGGCGCCGATACGTCGCGCCAGCCAGGTGATCGCTCTCGTGCGGAGGCGAATGCAGCCGTGCGAGACCGCCGTCCCGGGTGCACCGCTGAGGTTTTGGGTCCCGTGGATGCCGATCTGCCCCGGGCCTCCCGCGAATTCCTGGAAGACGTTCGAGCGCGCGCTGGTGGCCAGCGCGAACGGCCCGCCGGGCTCATGGGAGGACAGCGCGAGGGCCTCCTCGACGAAGTACGAGCCCCTCGGCGTCGGCGTCGACGGATCGCCGACCACGGCTCGGAAGTGGCGCTTGGCCAGACCGCCGCGGTAGACGGTGACCCAGCGGGCGGAGAGCTCGACGACGATGTGCCATGGAGTGGAGGTGAGCTTCGTCCGCTTCGCCGAGATCCAGCCCGCGTGCCCGTTGGGCCGCCCGGGCAGGCGAACCCGCAGCCAGGAGCCACCAGTACGGCTGGTCGCTTGGCCGAGGACGGGAAGAACGGTCCGTACACCGGTGAGTGGCCGGCGGGCGTCGACGGCCTCGATCCGGCCCGCATGCGCGCTCGGCGCCGTACGGGCGAAGCGGTCGTGGAGGATCACGGCGAGCTCCTGGCGCGCGGGAGCCCCGGAGCCGGCGACGCCGGTGGAGGCGAGAAAGCCGGAGCCGACCGCGGCGGCTATCAGCGCCAACGCGACTCGCGAGCCCCTCCGGCCAGGACCGGAGGGATTCGCGTCAGCGGTGCCTCCGCGGGTCATCCAGTGAAGCTGGATGGGCCGTTGCGCGGCTCGAGCAGCGCCGAGGCGCAGGCGCGGTAGGGAAGCGTCATCTTCTTCGAACGGGTGGAGTCCTCGAAGGTGACCCGGACGCTGACCTTGTGTGCGCCGGGAGCGGCGCGCATGGACATCGCGAACGGCGACCCGGTGCGGCTACCGATCACCGTGCCGTCCAATCTGAAGACGACTCGCTCGATCAGACGGCCGGTGACCACGGCGCGGAATCCAGACGTACAGGCCTCGCGCGGCGCCGGCCGAACGACGGCCCTGCCGTTCCTGGTCGCGTTGCGAGCCGACCCGCGACGGCCGGGGATTCTCACGGCAAGGCCGGCTGCCGAGGAGCCGTCGGGCGTCGAGGCGCCGCCCGGCGTCGAGGAGCCGTCGGGCGTCTCCGAACCGGGCGGGGTCACCGAACCGGTAGGGCAATGGGGCGCGGTGAGGACGTTGTTGATCAGGCTGACCTGACCGTTGCGAGCCAGCATTCGTCCCACCACGCTCGCGCTGTCTTTCAGCGAGATCGACGTCAGCGCCATCAGGTTTCCCTGGAAGACGGTGGTGGTGCCGATGTCAGCCGAGCTGCCCACCTGCCAGTAGACGTTGCACGGAGAGGCTCCGTTGACCAGCACGACCGAGCTGGCGGACGCGGTCGTCAATTCCGAGCCGATCAGGAAGACGAACTGGGCGTTCGGATCGCCCTGGGCATCGAGGGTGAGCGCCCCGGTGAGGAGCGCGTCTGACGTGTACCGGTACGCGCCGGGGAACAATTTCCTGTTGCCGAGATCCGTTCCCGAGAGATCGTCGGCGGGAGCGACCGGCTGCCCGGCCGCGACGTTGTAGGCGTTGGTGAGATCGGACTGCGCCTGGGCCGCGACGGCGTCGTTTTCGTGCGTGGCGCCGTTGACCACAGCGGGAAAGCCAAAGCCGGAGAGGGCCGTTCCCGGCGAGACCCCGAGATCGCCGTTGAGCACGGAGGGGCCGGTATTGGTGACGGCCTGGCCACCAAGGACCACGAAGGGAGTGACGGTGGCGAGGTTGACCGGGGCGGCCAAGGAGGCCGGAGCGGCGAAGAGCGCGAGGCCAAAGGCGAGGATGATCCCCGCGATTCCACGCTTGGGGCGGTTCGGGCTGGACATGAAAGTCCTTCCGTATGAGGAGCAGCCGATAGGTCCCGTGGCCCCGAGCCAAGCGTCGGCGTCAAGGCGGCCTGAGTAGGGAACGTCTGCTCCGGTGTCCAACTTGGATCGGAGCGAAACGCCTTCGACCTGAGCTGAACGGGCAAGCCCGGACGAATGATTTCCGCAGGCCTGCCTGATCGAGAGCGGAATTAGATCCCGGCTTCAGCACCCAACCGCGACCCCAATCCGCGCATTTCCAGCAACTTCAAGAGGGGTGGCTGACCGGATTCGAACCGGCGACCGCCTGGACCACAACCAGGAGCTCTACCAGCTGAGCTACAGCCACCGCGCAGCTTCAATGTAGCGGCTACCTTGGGGGCCATGCGGAAGCGCGGGCAAAGCGGAGCGCAGGCGACGGGCGCGATGGCGATCGGGGCGTTGGCGCTGGGAGCCGCCGCGGTCGGCGGCTTCGCGATCGGACGGCTGGCGATCGGTCGAGTGGCGGCCGGGCGGGTCAAGGTCGGTCGCCTCGAGGTCGATGAGCTCGTCGTGGGACGGCTCGAGCTCCGCGACCAGACTTCGACTTGAGGCGCGCCGCGCTTCTCACCCTTGTCGCGGCGCTCTCCCTGGGCGCCGCCCTGCCACCGCCCGCCCTGGCGCTCGGCCCCTACCCCTCCCTCGGCTCCTGCCCGGTCTTCCCCGATCCACCCGCCTCGCTTTCCCCACGCGCGCCTTCCCTCCCCACCCAGGCCGCCTGGAACCAGGACATCTCCAAGGCCCCGGTCGCCCCCAACTCGCGCGCCGTCGTCGCCTACATCAACCGCCACGGCGGCAACTTCCTCCACCCCGACTTCGGCTCGCCGCGCGCCTACGGATTCCCCTACGCCGTGGTCGGCGCCGGCCAGCACAAGCTGCCCATCCGCTACACCGCCTACGGCGAGGAGAGCGATCCCGGCCCGTTCCCGATCCCGCTCTCGGCACCGGTCGAGGGCGGCCGCCGCGCCGATGGCGACCGCCACGTCCTGGTCGTCGACCGCTCACGCTGCGCCCTCTACGAGCTCTACCGCGCTTTCCTGCTCCGCAGCCAGGCCGGGTCCTATTGGAGGGCCGCCTCCGGCGCCCGCTGGGACCTGCGCTCGACCGAGCTGCGCCCCGACTCATGGACCTCCGCCGACGCCGCCGGCCTGCCGATCTTCCCCGGCCTCGTGCGCTACGACGAAGCCGCCGGCGGCCGCGTCGATCACGCCATCCGAGTCACCTTCGAGAGCACCCGCGATGCCTGGGTCCACCCCGCCTCGCACTGCGCCGGCGACACTCTCGACGCCGACGCCCCGGCGATGGGAGCCCGGCTGCGCCTGCGGCCCTCCTACGGCCTCGCCGGCTTCAGCGGCCCGGC
>DASQDJ010000246.1:0-4044 GCA_035634215.1 Solirubrobacterales bacterium
CGGCCGGCGTCGACGTCGAGGCAGGGGATGACGCGTTTGAGGGCCATTGCTTCCAAAGCGTAGTGAGGGAGCGGGGGTCCCCTCCCCGAAGACCGTCGCGCAGCGGGAGTCGGGGGGTCCCCTCTCCGGAGACCGTCGCGCAGCTGATCGTTTGTCTTGCGCGGGTCGTGGTCCCTTGAGCCTCCGTCGAGGGGACCCCCCGACTCCTAGGGGGTCAGCACTTCGATGGCTTGGGAGACCGTAAATTTTTGCTCGTAGAGGGCGCGGCCGACTATGGCGCCCTCGATGTTCGACGCTCCGATCCGGGAGAGGGCTTCGAGGTGGGAAAGCTCCCCCACTCCGCCGGAGGCGATGACCTTGGCGTCGGTGGCCGAAGCGATTTCTTCGAGCTGGGCGATCGCCGGGCCCTCCATGGTGCCGTCGACCTCAATGGCGGTGCAGAGGAAGCGGGTGACGCCGCGCTCGCCGAGGGCCGCGACGGCGTCGACGACCGTCTGCTCCCCGGCCTCCGTCCAGCCCTCGAGGGCGACGCGGCCGTCGCGGGCGTCGACCGAGACGACTATGCGTTTGCCGTGCTGGACGAGCATCGCGTCAAGGAAGTCGGGATCGCGCAGCGCCGCGGTGCCGATCACGGCTCGCTCGGCGCCGGCGTCGAGGACGGCCTCGACGGAGTCGGTGTCGCGGAGGCCGCCGCCGACCTGGATCGGGCAGTCGGCCGTGGCGGCGATGCGCTCGATCGCGTCGAGGTTCCGCGGCTCGCCCGCCTTCGCGCCGTCGAGGTCGACGACGTGCAGGAACTCGGCGCCTTCGCCGGCCCAGCGCCGCGCCGCGCCGGCTGGGTCGGTGTCGTAGATCGTCTCGCGCGCGTAATCACCGCGCAGCAGTCGCACCGCCTTGCCGCCGCGGACGTCGATCGCCGGATAGAGGATCATCGCCGGCTAGGCCGGCACGGCGGCGCAGACGCCGGCGAAGTTCGAGAGCAGGCGCAATCCCGCGGCGCTCGACTTCTCCGGGTGGAACTGGACGCCGTAGACGTTGTCTCGCTCGGCCGCGCAGGCGAAGCGCTCTCCGTAGACGGCGCTGCCGAGCAGGTCGTCGGCGTCCGGCCGCGGGGCGAAGGAGTGGACGAAGTAGAAGGGCGTCTCGGTCTCGATCCCCTCGGTCAGCTTCGAGTCGCGCTCCCAGCGGACCGGCGCCCAGCCGATGTGCGGGACCTTGAGGCCGGGTGCGGTCAGTTCGCCCACCGGGCCCGGCATCAGCCCCAGCCCGACGGCGCCGCCAAGCTCCTCGGAGGAGTCGAAGAGCAGTTGCAGGCCGAGGCAGATGCCGAGGACCGGCACGCCGGCGTCGACCCGCTCGGCGATCAGCTCGTCGAGGCCCAGCTCGCGCACTCGCTCCATCGCCTTCGGAAAGGCGCCGACGCCCGGCAGGATCACGCCATCCGCGTCGCGGACGGTCGCCGCCTCGTTGGTGACGGTCGCCGTCGCACCGACGTGCTCGAGCGCCTTCTCGACCGAGCGCAGGTTGCCCATGCCGTAATCGAGGATCGCTATCCGCGCGCTCATCTGTTCAGCGTACCCTTGGTCGACGGCACGCCGCTCTCCTCCGGGTCGATCGAGACCGCGACCCGGAGGGCGCGCGCGAAGGCCTTGAAGCAAGCCTCGATCATGTGGTGCGCGTTGGCGCCGTAGCGGACCGAGACGTGCAAGGTGAGCTTGGCGCTGTTGGCGACGGCGCGGAAGAACTCCTCGGCGAGCTCGGTGTCGAAGCCGGCGATCGAGGTGGCCGGCAGGTCGGCCTCGAAGACGCAGAGGGGCCGTCCCGAGATGTCGATCGCGCACTCGGCGAGCGACTCGTCCATCGGCACCACGGCGGAGCCGTAGCGGCGGATGCCGGCGCGGTCCCCGAGCGCCTCGTCGAGCGCCTGGCCGAGCACGATGCCGACGTCCTCGACCGTGTGGTGGGCGCCGGTCTCCAGGTCGCCGCTCGCCTCGACGACCAGGCCGAGCCGGCCGTGGCGGGCCAGCAGGTCGAGCATGTGGTCGAGGAAGCCGACGCCCGTCTCGGCGCGGCCCTCGCCGCCGTCGAGGTCGAGCGAGAGGCGGATCTGCGTCTCGGCGGTGCTGCGCTCCCTTGCTGCGCTCCTGGTCATCTGCTGCTCTCCTTGGCTCTGATCATCGCCGACTCGCCGTGGACCGGGAATCCCTCGGCCCTGGCCAGCACGTCGACGTGCGGAGCAAGCTTCGCCGCCGCGTCGGCGGACACCTGCACGGAGGAGATGCGGCGCCGGCAGGCGGCCGGCCCGAGCGGGCCGGAGAAGCGGCCCGCGCCGCCGGTAGGCTGGACGTGGTTGGAACCGGCGACGTAGTCGCCGAAGGCGGTCGCGCCGTAGGGGCCGACGAAGACGCAGCCAGCCGTGGTGACCCGCTCGGCGAGCAGCGCCGCGTCGCCCTCGATCAGCTCCAGGTGCTCGGGCGCGAAGGCGTTGGCGAGCTCGATCGCGTCGCTCAGGTCCGGCACGGCGACGAGGGCGAGGGGAGCCTCGCCGACGCCGGGCCGCTCGGCGGCGAGCCGCTCCACCGCGGTCTCGACAGCGGCTAGCACCGCGGTCTCGACAGCGGCGGCGAGCAGCGGCCCCTCCGCGCCGTGCTCTGCCTGAGCGCAGAGGTCATAGGCGATCCACTCGACGTCGGCATCGTGGCCGACGACCGCCATCAGCTCCGATGGCCCGGCGAGGGAGTCGATCCCCACCGTGCCGTAGACGGCGCGCTTCGCCTCACGCACCCAGGCGTTGCCCGGCCCGGCGATCACGTCGACCGGCGCGACGCTCTCCGTGCCGTTGGCGAGGGCGAAGATCGCCTGGGCGCCGCCCATCGCGTAGATCTCGTCGATCCCGCAGAGGGCCGCCGCGGCGAGGACGAGCGGGTGGAGGCTGCCGTCGGGGCCGGGAGGAGTGGCCAGGGCGACCCGCTCGACGCCGGCGACCCTGGCCGGCACGGCGCACATCACGACGCTCGACGGGTAGGCCGCGCGGCCGCCGGGCGCGTAGATGCCGGCCGCGCCGACCGGGACCTCGCGCAGCGCGACGCGCTGGCCTTGCGGCAGCTCCACGTCCGGCGCCCGGTCGGAGAGCTGCGCCTCGGCGACCGCCCGCACGTTGGCGGCGGCGAGCTCGAGGGCGTCGCGCATTCCCCCGTCCAGCTCGGCCAGCGCCCGCTCGGCCGCGTCGGACTCGACCCGCAGCGTGGTAGGCGGCGACTCGGTCGCGTCGAAGCGCGCCGTCAGCTCCAGCACCGCCTCGTCGCCCCGCTCGCGCACCTCGCGCTCGATCGGGCCCACGTCGACCGGCGGGGTCGCCTTGCCCGCCCAGTCCCGCACCGCGGCGGCGGTGGCCGCCGCGCCTTCCCACTCGAAGCGCCCGGCCCTCACCGCGCCGTCGCCTCCCGCAGCCTCTCCATCAACGCGTCCACCTCCGCCGCGCGCAGCTTGTGGGCGACGCGGTTGGCGACGAAGCGGGCCGTGCACTCGACGATCTCCTCGCGCACCTCGAGGTCGTTCTCCTCGAGGGTGCGGCCGGTCGCGACCAGGTCGACGATCCCGTCGGCGAGGCCGATCAGCGGAGCCAGCTCGATCGAGCCCTTCACCTCGATCACCTCGACCTGGCGGCCGGCCGCCTCGAAGTGCCGCTCGGCGATCCGCGGGTACTTGGTCGCGATCCGCATCATCCCGAGGCGCCGCTGCGATTCGCCGAGCTTCGCGTCGCCCTTGCGTCCGGCCAGGACCATGCGACAGCGGCCGTAGCCGAGGTCGAGCAGCTCGTAGCCGGCGCGGTCGGACTGCTCGAGCAGGACGTCCTTGCCGGTGATGCCGACGTCGGCGGCGCCTGCCTCGACGTAGGTCGGCACGTCGGAGGGTCGCATCGTCACCAGGGTGATGTCGTCTCCGGGGAAGATCAGCGCCCGCGACTCGGAGCGCACCGCCGAGGTGTCGATTCCAGCGGCGTCGAGCGCGTCCAGCGACTCCTCCAGCAGCGCCCCTCTCGGC
>DASQDJ010000247.1:0-4535 GCA_035634215.1 Solirubrobacterales bacterium
GGCCCCCGAGGTCGAGGTCGGCGGCAACGAAGCACTCCTCGTCGGGCGCGGTGGCGAGCACGACCCCCCACGGATCGCCGATCGTCGAGCGGCCGTAGGAGCTGTAGTTGGGCGGGGCCTGGCCGAACTGGTTGGGCGCCAGCACGAAGGCCTGGTTCTCGATCGCCCGCGCCCGCAGCAGCACCTGCCAATGGTCGCGGCCGGTGACCGCCGTGAAGGCCGAGGGAACGGCGATCGCGCGAGCGCCGCGCACGGCGAGGATCCGAAAGAGCTCGGGGAAGCGCAGGTCGTAGCAGACGGTCAGCCCGACCACCAGGTCGCCGACCTCGCCCGTGACGATCTCCTCGCCGGCCTGCTCGTGCTCGGACTCCCGGTACTCGACCCCGCCGGCGACGACGTCGAACATGTGGATCTTGCGGTAGGTGGCGAGGTCCTCGCCACCCGGCCCGATCAGCACCGAGGTGTTGAAGGCCTTCCCCTCCCCCCGCTCGGCGACACTGCCGGCGAGCAGGTGGACGCCGAGCTCGCGCGCCCAGTCGCGGGCGGCGCTGAGGCTGGGGCCCTCGAGCGGCTCGGCGCCGGCCACCAACTCCTCGCCGGGGCCGAGCAGGTTCCACTTCTCCGGCAGCGCGATCAGCTCGGCGCCGTCGGCAGCCGCGGCGCGCACGAGCCGCTCGGCGGTCGCGAGGTTCCGCTCCTTGTCCCCCGTCGAGTTGAGCTGTACGGCCGCTGCGCGCATCTGTGTCCATCCTCACCCTTCTCCAGTGCTCTTCACCTCCGGCACGGGTACACGAAGAGCACGAAGAAAGTTGGTTGACTGACCAGTCAATCGGTGCATCGCAGTATATGAGCCGGCGGGACGTACGATTGGAGATCCGTGACCAATCCGCAACGCATCGAGGCCGATGGCGAGCGCAAGCAGGTCACCGTGCTGTTCGCCGACGTCAAGGGGTCGATGGACCTGGCCGAGCAGCAGGACCCCGAGCAGTGGCGGGGCGTGATGCAGGGGTTCTTCCAGATCCTCGCCGACGAGGTGCACCGCTTCGAGGGGACGGTCGACAAGTTCACGGGCGACGGGATCATGGCCGTCTTCGGCGCTCCGATCGCCCACGAGGACCACGCGCGCCGGGCCTGCTACGCCGCCCTGCGGATGCTCGACGACATCGCCGAGTACGCCGCCGACCTGCGGCGCCGCGAAGGGCTCAGCTTCTCGGCGCGGATCGGAATCAACTCCGGCGAGGTGGTGGCGGGGGCGATCGGCGCCGAGGCCGACGCCGACTACACCGCGATCGGCCACACGGTCGGCCTCGCGCAGCGGATGGAGGCCTTGGCGGAGCCGGGCAAGGCCTACCTGACCGAGGCTGCCGCCGAGCTGGCGCGCGGCTTCTTCGACCTGCGGGAGCTCGGCGAGTTCGAGATCAAGGGCGCCAGCCAGCCGGTCGTGGTCTTCGAGCTGGCCGGAGTCGGCGCGGCGCGGTCGCGACTCGACCTCTCCCGCGAGCGCGGCTTCTCGCGCTTCGTCGGCCGCGAGGAGGAGATGACGGCGCTGGAGGCGGCGCTCGGGCGGGCCAAGCGGGGTGACGGCAGCGCGGTCGGCGTCGTCGCCGAGCCCGGCGTCGGCAAGAGCCGCCTCTGCCACGAGTTCGCCGAACGCGCGCGGCGCGAGGGAATCGACGTGTTCGAAGCCCAGGCACAGCCGCACGGAGCCGAGACGCCCTTCATGCCCGTCCTGCAGCTGCTGCGCTCCTACTTCGGCATCCTCGACTCCGACCCCGAGCGGATCGTCCGCGAGAAGATCGCCGGCCGGGCCCTGCTCCTCGACCAGTCCTTCATGGACGACCTGCCGCTCCTCTTCGACTTCCTCGGCGTCCCGGACCCCGACCGCCCCCTCCCCCAGCTCAGCGCCGAGGCGCGGCAGCGCGCCCTGCAGGGCCTCGTCTGCCGCCTCGTCCAGGCGCCCGGCCGGCGCGAGCCGATCGTCGCCGTCATCGAGGACCTGCATTGGCTCGACGAGCCGAGCAAAGCGCTGCTGGCCGAGCTGTTGGCCGCGGTCGAGGGCACCAAGACGCTGGTCGTCGTCAACTACCGCCCGGAATCGGTGACGACGGTCGCGACGAATGCCGAGCACGACGGCTACACGCAGATGGTGCTCGAGCCGCTCGGCCCCGACGACACCCGCGAGCTGCTGGTCGACCTGGCCGGCGACGCTCCCTCGCTGGACGGGCTGGCCGAGCTGATCCACGAGCGCACTGCCGGCAACCCGTTCTTCATCGAGGAGATCGTGAGGACGCTGGTCGAGGGCGGCTACCTGGAGGGGGAGCGCGGCGCCTACCGCCTCGTCCGCCCGGTCGAGGACGCCGGGGTGCCGGCGACCGTGCAGGCGGTGCTGGCGGCGCGAATCGACCGGCTGGAGCCGCAGGCCAAGGCGCTGCTGCAAGCCGCCTCGGTGGCCGGCAAGGAAGTCTCGGAGCGGACGCTCGCCAGCATCGTCGGTGAGCCGCCGGAGGCAACCGAGGCGCGCCTGGGCGAGCTGATCGAGGCCGGCTTCCTCTTCGAGGCGGAGCTGTACCCGGAGCGGGTGCTGGCCTTCCGCCACCCGCTGACCCGCGAGGTCGCCTACGGCAGCCAGCTCGCCGAGCAGCGGCGTCCCCTGCACGCGGCGACCGCCCGGGCGTTGATCGAGACCAACCCCGAACGGCGCGAGGAGATGGCCGCGTTGATCGCCCACCACCTGCAGGAAGGCGGCGAGACCCGCGAGGCGGCCCGCTGGTCGGCACGCGCCGCCTTCTGGGCGGGCCACAGCCAGCCCCGCGAGGCGCAGCGACTGTGGCGAACCGTGATGGAGCTGGCGGCCGAGCTCGAGGAGGACGAGGAGAGCGCCGCCCTCTCGGTCAGCTCGCGGCTGCAGCTGCTCGACCTGGCCTGGCGGCTGGGAATGGACCGCGAGGAGGAAGCGCGGCTGAAAGCCGAAGCCGAGGAGATCGCGACCCGCTACGGCGAGCTGCGGGCGCTGGCGCTGCTGCGAATGACCGACGCGCGCCCGGGCTGGCCTCACCGGGCCGAGGACTGGATCGCCGCCGGGACGGACTCGAACCGGATCGCCGACGAATCGGGCGACCTGCACCTGCGGGTCGCGGTGCGCGGCGCCTGCGCGTACGCGTACCTGTGCTCGGGCGACTTCGACGCCTTCGAGCGGGAGCTCGACGAGGTCCTGGAGCTGGCCGACAACGACCGCTCCGTCGGCGCCGGGATCATCGTCGGCTGCCCGATCGCCTGGGCCTACAGCGGCAAGGGGCTGATACACCGCGAGCGGGGCGAAGTGGAGAAGGCCGAGGAGCTGCTGAACACGGCGCTGCGGATCGCGACCGAGCAAGGGGACCCCGAGACGGCGAGCTGGACCCGCAGCAACCTCGCCTCCCTGCACGCCCTGCGCGGCGAGGTCGAGACCGGGCTGGCGATGGCGAGGCGCAACTGCGAGCTGACCGAGCAGCTCGGCGACGTCTTCTCGCGCACCCTGGCCGTCGCCAACCTCGGCTGGGTGCAGATGAAAGCCGGCGAGCCCGAGCAGGCGCTCGATTCGCTGGAATCGGCGGAGCGAACCTACCTGGAGGCGATGGGCAACGGCGGCGAGATGGAGTCCTGGCGCGCCGGCCTGCGCGCCGAAGCGCTGACCGGCGTCGGCCGCCTCGAGGACGCGATGGAGCTGGCCGAAGGCGCCGCGGCGGTCGCCCGCGAGCGCGGCATGCGCTGGGCGCTACCCGGCTGCCTGCTCGCACTGGGGCGCGCCCGCCTCGCGGCCGGGCGCGACGACGCCCGTGAGGCGCTGGAGGAAGCCGCGGCGGCGGCGCGCGAGATCGGGGCGATGATGCTGCTGGCGGGAGCGGAGGAAGAGTTGGAAGCGCTTGGGGCGGCGACGCGCTAGGCGCCGCCGCCCACTGGCGATTTCGCTACGGAGCCAGAGTCGCGCAGATCGCGTAGGCAGTTACCGCGCCGGGGCCGCCCGTGACGTGGGCGGTCCAGGTGTCTTCGTCCGTGGCCCGGTTGACGTGGACAATCTCCGAACCGTTGTGCCCGGTCAGTTCGAAGCCGCCACCAACGACCACCGCGCCTTCAGAGCAGTTCGCTTCCGAGGTCGCGCCAGGTGCGCCGCTCACCTGTTCGTAGCCGGCGATCTCACTGGCTCCGGTCGGACCGGTCGGTCCAGTGGCGCCGTCTTCACCGTCTTCGCCGTCGGCACCGTCTTCACCGGTCGGGCCGGTCGGACCGGTCGCACCGTCTTCGCCATCTTCGCCATCTTCACCGTCGGCGCCCGTCGGACCGGTGGGACCAGCGGCGCCGTCTTCACCGTCTTCGCCGTCCGCCCCGGTGGCCCCGGTCGGGCCAGTCGCCCCGGTGGCGCCCACGGGGCCCATCGGGCCCTCGGCGCCGGTCACCCCGGTTGGACCGGTGGCTCCATCGGCGCCGTCAGCTCCATCGGCGCCGGTCGCTCCATCGGCGCCGGTCGCTCCGGTGGCGCCGGTTGGACCGGTGGCTCC
>DASQDJ010000248.1:0-7122 GCA_035634215.1 Solirubrobacterales bacterium
GCGCCGAACCGGGCACCCGCTGCCGCCCCCAGATCAGTCGAAGCTGCTGAAGATCCGCATCCAGTCGCGGAGCAGGCGCGGGCTCAGGAAGTGCTCGCGGGCGCGCTCCTTGCCCGCTCGCCCGAGCTTGCGGCCCAGCTCCGGGTCGGCCAGGATCTCGATGGACCGCTCGGCGCACTCGGCGGGGGAGTCGACGAGGTAGCCGGTCTCGCCGTCGCTGATCTGAAGGGGGATGCCGCCGACGTTGCCGCCGATCGTCGGCCGTCCCTTCCAGAGGGCCTCGGTCACGGTCAGGCCGAAGCCCTCGCGGATCGACTTCTGCAGGACGACGTCGGACTGCGACTGGAAGGCGTTGACCTCGATCGCGCCGACGTTGTTGAGGTTGTTGAGGATCTTGATGTCGGGGTCGCCCTCGGCGTACTCGAAGGTGCGCTGGAAGAAGTCCCAGCCCTCCGGGTCGTCGGTCGCCATCGAGCCGACCAGGGCCAGCTGCACCTCCGGCATCTCGCTGCTCACGGCGCGGTAGGCGTCTATGACCCCCATCGGGTCCTTCCACGGGTCGAAGCGCGAAACCTGGGTGATCAGCGGCCGGTCGACGTCGATCCCGAACTGGTTGCAGACGAAGGCGGCGTCGTCGGGCGAGAAGGCCATGTTCTTCGGCGAGAGGGGATCGATCGCCGGCGGGATGATGTTGACGCCACCTTGGCCGTCGATGCCGTCCGGCACGTAGGCCGGCAGGTGCCAGACGGTCGCGTCGTACTCCTGGATCAGCGGCTGCAGGCGGCCGATCGGCGCGGGGTTCGGTTCGGAGAGGTCGATGTGGCAGCGCCAGATCCAGTTGCCGCTCTTCTCGGCCGCCCCTCGGCGCAGGCCGATCGGCTGCGGGTCGTGGACGATGATCGTGTCCCATTCGCCCTGCAGGTCGCGGGCGTTCATCGCGTTGATCTCGTCGAACAGCTCCCACTGCTCGTCGGTCAGCGTCTCCTCGGCGCCCTGCAGCGAGTTGTGGAGGAGCTTCGTCGCGTTGAAGAACTCCTCTTTGCCGAAGATGACGTGCCAGTGGGCGTCGAGCCCGGCGTCGCGCATCAGCGGCACGATCGTGTAGAGGATCTCCGAGACGCCGCCACCGAACGCCGTCGCGCTGACGTGGAGCACGCGGTGTCCCTGGAGCGGCTCGGCGAGCGCGCGGATCTCCTCGCTCAGCTGCTTGCCGGCGATGTGGGTGTAGTCGGCGAGGGACTTCTGGCCGAGGGCGACTTCTTGAAGCACCGGCGGATTTCTACAGACAGAGGCGGTTAGACGCGCGCCGGGGCCGTTCTAGGGGCCGGCGGTCGGCCGCTCGCCGAGGACGACGTCGATCCGCTCGCGCTCGCCGTCCTCGTGGAGCACCTCGACGGTCACCCTGTCGCCGGGATGGCGGCCGGCGATGTACCTGGCCAGGTCGTCGGGCCGAATCACCTCGCGGCCATCGACGGCGATGATCGTGTCGCCGCCGACCTCGTATGGGACCCCTTGGAAGCGCAGCTGGTCGTCGCCGCCCTCGAGGCCGGCCTCGTCGGCGGGGCCGTCCTCGACCACTTCGGCGACCAGCCCGCCGTAGTCGGCATCGAGTCCGAGCTTGTCGGCGAGCTGTGGGTACAGCGCCTGGCTCGAGACGCCGATGTAGGCGTACTCGACCTTGCCGGTGCGTCTGAGCTGTGCGACCGAGCGCTCGATCGAGGAGATCGGGACGGCGAAGCCGACCCCGTCGTTGGCGCCGGAGCTGGTCTGGATCTGCTGGTTGATCCCGATCACCCGGGCGGCCGCGTCGAGCAGCGGCCCGCCGGAGTTGCCGGGGTTGATCGAGGCGTCGGTCTGAATCGCGCCCTCGATCTGGAACTGGGTCAGCGAGCGGACCGAGCGGTCGGTCGCCGAGACGATGCCGACCGAGAGCGACTGCTGTTCGCCGAAGGGGCTGCCTATCGCGGCGACCGGCTGGCCGACGACCAGCTCCCTGTCGTCGCCGAGCTCGAGCGGATGCAGGTCGTAATCGCCCGGGTCCACCCGCAGCAGGCCGACGTCGGCGAAGGGGTCGAAGCCGACGATCTCGGCGGCGAGGACGTTGCGGTCGGGGAACTCGACGAAGACGGCCTTCGCCTCCTCGCGATCCTCCCCCTGCCCGTTGGTGATGACATGGGCGTTGGTGACGATGTGGCCCGCGTCGTCGAACACGAAGCCAGAGCCTTCGGCGCCGCCGGCGCCGTCGAAGATCGACCTGATCGTGACCACGCCGGGCGAGGCCTCGCGGTAGACGGCCGCCGCGTCGAAGCCGTCCGCGGCGGCCTGCACGACCAGCTCGGTCGTGGGCGTGGTCGTGGGAGCGGCGGACGAGCCGGAGCCGCCCGGGTCAGCGCCCTCGCCACCGCAGCCCACGAGCAGCGCCGCCGACGCAAGGGCGAAGGCCGCCGCCCGCCTCATGCCGCCGTCCCCGTGCCAGCGGACAGCGCCGGTGCCGGGTCTTCGCGGCCCGCCGGGAGGTCGAGGGTGAAAGCGGTGAAACGCCGGCTCGAGGTGACCGCGACGTTGCCTTCCATCTGTTGCGCCACCTCGCGGGCGATCGCCAGGCCGAGGCCGGATCCGCCGGACGGGGTGGCGGTGTAGAAGCGCTCGAAGAGGCGCTTTTGGACCCGCTGCGGGATTCCTTCGCCGTCGTCGGAGACGGTGAGCTCGGCGCGGCGGTCGATGGAGTAGGTGGTCACGGTGACGCTGACGCCCTCCGGCGTGTGAGTCAAGGCGTTGTCGAGGAGGATACGGATGATCTGACGCACCCGCTCGGGGTCGGCGAAGCCGACGACCGGCCGCTCCGGTGTCCGCAGCTCCAGCCGCGAACGGTGCTGGTCGGCGCGCGGCCCGAACTCGCGAACCACTTCGCGCGCGACGGCGCTGAGGTCGACGTCTTGGGGGTCGAGCTCGATCCCGCCGGCGTCGAGCTGGGAGAGATTGAGAAGGTCGGAGGTGAGCTTCGTGAGCCGCTCGATCTGCTGGCGCATCGTCCGCAGGAACTCGGCCTGCTCCTCGGGGCTGGGATCCTCGTCCTCGAGCAGCTCGAGGAAGCCGCCGAGACTGAAGATCGGCGTGCGCAGCTCGTGCGAGGCATTGGCGATGAACTGCTTGCGGGCGCTGTCGAGCTCGGCGAGGCGGCGTTGCATCTCGTTGAAGGTTCGCGCCAGCTGCCCGAGCTGGCCGGAGTGCTCGACTGGAAGGCGGGTGGCGAAATTCCCGTCGGCGACTTCCCGTGCCGCCCGGTCGATCCGCCTGATCCGCGCGCTCGTCAGATAGGCGAAGTAGAAGCCGAAGCCGCCCGAGAGCAGCAGGGAGATGAGGGCGCCGATGAAGATTGGGCCCGCGGCCCCGGCGTGGCCGCCGATCAGGACGACCCAGATGTAGATGATCGCCGAGGTGCCGATCCCGATCGCCAGCGAGATCGAGGTGATCCGGCTGCCGAGCGGGGTGAGGCGGAGGTTGCTCATTCCCTGAAGCGGTAGCCGACACCCCGCACGGTGAACAGGTACTCGGGCTGTTTCGGGTTGCCCTCCAGCTTCTCCCGCAGATGGCGGATGTGGACGTCGATGGTGCGCGGGTCCCGGTACTCGGAGTCGCCCCACACCTGCTCGAGCAGGGTCTCGCGGGTGAGGACCCGACCCGGCGAGCGCGAGAGGGCGGCGAGGATCTCGAACTCGACGTAGGTCAGCGCGATGTCCTCCCCCCTGAGGGTGACGGTGCGCCGCGCCGGGTCGACGCGCAGGTCGCCGAGCTCGATCGGCTTCTCCTCTCGCGGCCCGGTCGCCATCCGCGAGCGGCGCAGCGCCGCCTTCACGCGGCTGCGGAACTCGCGCATCGAGAAGGGCTTGGTTATGTAGTCGTCGGCGCCGACCTCGAGCCCGGCGACCTTGTCCGTCTCGCTCCCCTTCGCGGTGAGCATGATGATCGGCACCTGGCTGCGGCGGCGCAGCTGCCGGCAGACCTCGACGCCGTCGAGCTTCGGCAGCATCAGGTCGAGGATGACGAGGTCGAAGCGGCCCTCGCCGAAGCGCTGCAGGGCTTCGCGGCCGTCGAGCGCCGAGACCACCTGATAGCCGTCCTTGCGCAGCGGGTAGCTGAGCAGCGTCTGAACCGACTGCTCGTCGTCCACGAGCAGGATTCGCGTCGACCCGTTCGACATGCGGGAAGGGTAGTCGGGGTGTAGCCGCCGTTTCCTTCCTAGGGCGTGGACGTATGTGCGAGTACCAAGAACTAAGGGTCCGGGGCGCCCGGCCGATATGAGGCGCAGGATGCAGACGGGACAGCTGAAGAGATTGATCGAGACCGGCGCCTACCGGCCCGACCCGTGTGACGTCGCCCAGGCGATGTTGGAGCGCCGCGCCGTACGCGAGCTGCTGACCGCCAGTCCGGCCGGCTCGAACGGCAACGGCAAGCTGAACGGGGCGGCGAAGGTCGACGGCGCGGGAAAGCTGTCGCTCAACCCAGCTGATCGAATCCAGTCGCCTTCAGCGGTTCCCCGCCAGGCAGCCTGATCTCCACCCCTTCGCCTCGAGCGACGTCGCCAACGCGGGCCAGCGTCGTGCCGGCCTCCACCACCGCCTCGACCGCCCGCTCGAAGCGATCGGGCGGCAGAGTCGCCAGCAGCTCGTAATCCTCGCCGCCCGAGACCGCAAGCTCGAGCGGGTCGCCCCCGACCGCCGCCGCGACCTCGCGGAGCCCGGCGTTCAGCGGCAGGGCCGAGGCGTCGATCCGCAGGCCGACCTCGCTGGCCGCGGCGAGGTGTCGCGCGTCGCCGCCCAGGCCGTCGCTGATGTCGATCATCGCGGTGGCGCCGACGCGGGCAAGCGCTTGCCCGGCGGCGATGCGCGGCGTCGGCGCCAGCTGGCGCTCGACCAGCTCGTGGACCACTGACTGTGCGGTTAACCCCGCCCCAGTGTGGTCAACCGCACGGTCGGCGCCTTTTTCGAGCAGCAGCAGGCCAGCCGCGGCGCCGCCCAGCTCACCGGTCACCGCGAGCACGTCGCCCTCCCTGGCGCCCGCGCGGGTGACGAAGTCCCGCGGCGCGGCGGCGTGGCCGACCACGGTCGTCGCGAGGGTCAGCGCCGGCGCTCGCGAGATGTCACCTCCCGCCAGCGTGGTGCCGGTCTGCTCGGCGAGCTCGAGCATCCCGTCGAGAAGCTCGAGGACGCCCGCTTCGTCGAGGCTGGCCGGCACGCCGAGGAAGACGTAGGCCTCCCCCGGCTCGGCGCCCATGGCGGCGAGGTCCGAGAGGGCGGTGGCGAGCGCCTTGTGGCCGATCTGCGCGAGCGAGGCGTGGTCGCGGCGGAAGTGAACCCCCTCGACCAGGGCGTCGACGGAGGTTGCCGTCGCGCCGCCCGGCACGGTGACGGAAGCATCGTCGCCGCTGCCGACCGCGACCCGCGACCCGCCGGCGCCCAGCCTTTCCCTGATCCGCTCGAGCAGCTCGAACTCGCCCACGCCGTCAATTGTCCCTGCCGGCGGCGGCGACCCGCATGACGACTAATGTGCGCGCAACGTGGGCGAGCGACAACCATTCCTGCATCGAGTCGGGGCGGCGGCGGCGCGGGTCGGCAGCAGGCCCCCCCGCAGCAAGGGCGTTCGGCTCGCGATCCAGCTCGGCATCGCGGTGCTCGTCTTCGGGTTCCTCGTCCTCACCGTCGTCAACCAGTGGTCGGAGATCCGCGACGAGGGGGTCCACTTCCACGTCGTCTGGCTGCTGCCGGCGTTCTTCTTCCTGGGGCTCTTCTACGCGCTGAGCGCCCTCGGCTGGGACCTGATCCTCCGTTCCCTGGGCCACCGGATCGGAGTCGGTCGCGCCCAGGTCGCCTGGGGGCAGCCGCTGCTGGCCCGCTACGTGCCCGGCAGCGTCCTCTACGTCCTCGGCCGGCTCCTGCTCTCGGAGCGGGCCGGGGTGTCGCGGCGGATCACGCTCGCCAGCATCGTCTACGAACAGGCGATCTCGGCCACCTCCGCGATCGTCGTGGCCGCCTACTTCATCATCAGCCACCCAGACCTGGAGGGTGAGCCGCTGCGCTGGGCCGTGCTCGTGTTCGTCCCGGTGCTGGTCGCGCTGCTGAGCCCCCGCGTCTTCCGCCCCCTGACCGATCGCGTCCTCGCGGCCTTCGGGCGCGAACCACTGCCGGCGGTGATCTCGCTGCGCGACATCGTCGCCCTGCTCGGCTTCTACACCCTCAACTGGGGGGTCGTCGCCGTCGGGCTCTATTGCGTCGCCAGGTCGGTGAGCCAGATCCCCTTCAGCGAGGCTCTCACGGTCGGCTCGGCGCAGGCCGTCGGCTACGTGGCGGCGCTCGTCACGCTGATCGCGCCGGCGGGCCTCGGCATCCGCGACGCGGCGTTCGCCTGGGCGGTCAAGGTGGCGGTGCCAGGGCAGAGCTTCGCGCTGGCCTCCCTGATCGCGATCGTCGTCCGCGGCGTGATGACGGTTGTCGAGGTCGTCTACGTGGGGGCGGTGACGGCGCTCGGCAAACGGGAGGGGTGGTCGATCCCGACCGGGGTGCTGCATCCGTCGGCTGAGGAGCAGGAGGCCGAGCAGCCGCCGCCTACGCATCAGCCTGAGATTTTGTAGGTGTCGGGGGAGGGGTCGGGTGCCCCTCACGCTCAACTTTTCTGAAGACAGTCACCCGCCGTCCGGGGACCGCCTTTCAGAAAAAGTACAAGCCGCTTCGTGGGGCACCCGACCCCTTCTCGACCAGCTACAGGGGTATCCGGGCCCCGAGTTGGTAGGCGGTTAGGGCGAGGGTCAGGGATTGGAGCGCGCGGTCTCTCGAAAGTGCTGCCAGGGGGAGGAGCCAGACTAGGTACCAGGGGAGGAGCCAGGAGGTGGCTAGGAGCAGGCCTAGGGTCGCCCAGGCGGTGGCGCGGAGCCAGTCGCCGCCGCGCCAGGTCCAGGCGAGCAAGTGGAGGACGAGGGCCGAGTAGAGGATCAGGGCGGCGAGGCGGACCGGGTCGGGGTCCAGGCCGGCCACGCGGGCGAACGTGATCGGGATGCTCATGTGGCTGGTGCGGCCCTGGTTCTCGCCGGCCAGCCCGAAGGCGCTCAGCCAGTCCCAGCCGAAGGTG
>DASQDJ010000249.1:0-5222 GCA_035634215.1 Solirubrobacterales bacterium
GGCGATCGTCGAAGCGGTCGCGGCCGGAGGCGCTCGTCGCCTGGCCGCGCGCCGGGTCGACCATCCGCTGGCCCTTGCGCTCTCGCCAGTCGCGGCTGTAGACGCTCAGCTCGAGGTTGTCGATTTCCTCGAGGTGGCCCGGCGCCCACTCGAAGAGGCGCACCCGCTCCGCCGAGAGCAGGGCGACGCCACGCGGGCAGCCGTGCTCAGCCAGGTAGAGGAGAGGCGCCACGACGGGCCGTTCGGCGACGCAGGCGCAGACGTCCGCCTCGGGCGCCATGTGCGGAGTCCACCAGTGCTCGGCGCCGCCGTTGGCCGACACCTCGACGAAGCCCACCTCACCCCTCGGCAGGCCGCGATCGTGGTTGGCGAACCGCTCCGCTATCCGCTCGGTCGTCGCTTTCAGGGCGACGCGGGCGTCGTGGTCGGCGCCGTTCGTGGCGTCCAGCAGCTTCGAAAGCCCGTTGCGGAGCTCGGTCCGCCAGGCGCCGCCGCGATCGGCGGGGTCGAAGCCGACGTAGACCGAGACGACCCCATGCGATGGCCGCCATTCGACAAGCTTTCGCGCGTCCTCGTAGGTCGGATGTGCCATGCGTACCCCTTCCCTCGATGCGTGAGCCATTCGTATACCCGAGGCCAATCGGACAAACCCGTACCGGTCGGGGAGACCCGTCCCCGCCGGGGAAAACCCCATGACGCTGGGTATAGAAGCGGCGTGCGGGAAGCGCGAATCGGCTGCTCGGGCTGGAACTACCGCGATTGGCGCGACGACTTCTACCCGCCGAAGACTCCGGCCTCCCGTTGGCTCCTCCACTACGCCTCGGTATTCGACACGGTCGAGGTCAACGCCACCTTCTACCGGCTGCCGGAGCTGACGACGACGAGCAAATGGGCCGCGGAAGCGCCCGGCGGCTTTCTCTTCGCGGTCAAGGGCAGCCGCTACCTGACCCACATCCGCAGGCTGCGCGACGTGGGCGCCGGCCTCGAGCGCTTCTGGGAGCGGATCGAGCCGCTGGTCGAGGCGGGCAGGCTCGGTCCGGTGCTCTGGCAGCTGCCGCCCAACTTCCAGCGGGACGACGGAGTCCTGGCCACCGCGCTAGAGGCGCTGCCGCCGGCCCGGCACTGCTTCGAGTTCCGCCACCCGAGCTGGTTCGCGCCCGACGTCTACGGGCTGCTGGAGGAGCACGGCGCCAGCCTGGCGCTCGGGCACGACGCGCGGCGGCCACTGCCCGAGGCGGCGCCGGTCGGGCCGATCGCCTACCTGCGACTGCACTACGGCGCGCGCGGGCGAGAAGGCAACTACTCCGAGCGCGAGCTGGAGATGTGGCGGCGCCGGGTCGCGGCCTGGCGGGCGCGGCGCCCTGTCTTCGTCTACCTGAACAACGACTGGCAGGGCTTCGCGCCGCGCAACGCACGCATCTTGCGCGACGGCCTCAGCTGACTAGGCGCGTTCCTCGCCCCAGGCGCCGGTCGGCGTCTCGTCCTCGTACTTGTTCGCCGAGCCGGTGGGCGACTCGATCTTCTCGTCCGCGCGGGGGCGCATCCCCACGTAGGCGAGGAAGAGCACGAAGAGCGGCACGGCGACGATCAGGGCGAAGATCGGCGACCAGGCGACCGCGATGACGGCCAAGCAGGCGAGCACTACGAGTGGGATCACGTACATGGCAGTCGCCTACCCGGCCCCACGGCTACTCGAACTTCGGCAGGACCTCGCGCGCGTAGAAGTCGAAGAAGCCATCCTGGCGCGGCCCGACCTGGTGGATGTAGACATGGTCGTAGCCCGCGTTCGCGTATTCCTCGATGGCTTCTATGTGGCGGGCCGGGTCCGGGCCGCAGACGATGCTCTCGGCGACGTCGTCCTCGCCGGCCCATTCGGTGATCTCTTCGAAGTGCTGGGGGAGCGGCAGCTCGAAGGTGTGCGAGCCGCTCATCGTCGCGTTGGGCCAGTTCTCGAGCGCGATCCGCTTCGCCTCCTCCTCGCTCTCGGCCCAGCAGACGTCGAGCTGGCCGTAGGCCGGCTTGTCCTCGCCGGCGCCGCGACGGAAGCGCTCGATCGTCTCGGCTTTCGGCGAGGTGCCGAAGATCCCGTCGCCGTGCTCCACGGCGAGGTCGGCCGATTTCTCGCCGGCGATCGCGACCAGGATCGGGGGCAGCTCGTCGGGGAGGCTGTAGATGCGGGCGTTCTCGACCCGGTAGTGCTTGCCGCGGTGGCTCTTCAGGCCCCCTTCCCAGAGCAGCCGGATCACTTCGATCGCCTCGGCGAGGCGCTCCTGGCGGTCGGCGACCGGCGGCCAGCGATCGCCGAGTATGTGCTCGTTGAGGTTCTCGCCGCTGCCGACGCCGAGCGAGAATCGGCCGGGGAGCAGTTCGGCTGCCGTGGCGGCGGCCTGGGCGACGATCGCGGGATGGATCCGCGTCGTCGGGCAGGTGACGCCGGTGGCGAGCGGGATCCGCTCCGTCGCCTCGGCGATCGCCCCGAGCACGCCCCAGACGAAAGGGCTGTTGCCCTGGGCGTCGACCCACGGGTGGAAGTGGGCGGAGATCACCGCAAAGGAGAACCCGACCTCCTCCGCCCGCGCGGCCTGGGCGACCAGCTCACGCGCGCCGTGCTCCTCGCTCGCGAGCGTGTAGCCGATCGCCGCCATCCGCGGCTCAGCCGGCTAGCCGGCCGCGCAGCATCTCCTTGCCCTGCTCGGCGCCCTTGCGGCTCGTCTCCTGAGCGCGGCGGAAGAAGTCGGCGAGGTCGTTGTCGCCCTCGCGCTCGGCGTCTTCGATGTAGGTCTCCAGCCGCAGGACGTTGCTCAGGCACTGCTCGACGAACCAAATGACGTTGTAGTCCTTGTCCTTGGTGCCGGTGATGTCGCCGGCCTCTTGCTGCATTGCCATGGGCTACCTCCTGGTGGTGGGTGACTTCGAGTGGCTTCCGCCTACCCGTCTCGGCGGCTTAGTAGCGCGGCGGCGGAACTTCGCCGCGCGCCGGCGGCGCGGCCCGCCGTTCTTCCTCGGCCAGGGCGGCGTCGCGGCGGCGCGCCCGCTCGGTCCAGATCGCCTCCTGGAAGAAGGAGAGGACGAGGCCGGCGGCACCGGCGATCATCAGGATCAAGCCGACGGTGTCGAGGCTGATCCCCTGCACGTGGACGTTGGTCGCGAAGGTGAGGATCGCCCCCACCACGATCAAGAGAATTCCGCCTGCGATGGTCATTTCAGCTCCTCGTCTGTCGCCTGGGCCCGCGGCGCGGACCACCCTCGTTCTTCAAGGTGTGCCCTGGGTTGGAAGCGGTCAAACCTGGCCTGGCCACTCGCCCGAAGGCTTCCTCAGGCGATGCCCTCGAACTCGTACTCGCGCAGGAAGCCCTCGAAGAGACGGCGGTGCTTCTGCTCGTCGGCGAGGATCTCGGTCGCCATGTCCTGCGTGACGGGGTCGACTCCGTCGGTCTCCTCGATCATCCGCGTGTAGTGCTCGATCGCGCCCGTCTCGGCTTTGATCACGCCGCGGATCACGTGGACGATGTCGGTCTGGTGCTCGGGCGGCTGCAGGAAGCTCTGCTCGGCCTGGAAGTCCTCTGAGCCGGGGACGACGCCGTAGAGCTCCTTGATCCGCTCGGCGAAGCGCCGCGCGTGCCCGAGCTCGTCTTCGATCTCCTCGGCGAGCGACTCTTTGATCTCCATCGCCCGCACGCCGTCGAGGTTGACCGAGGCCTGGAGGTAGCTCATCACCGTCTCCATCTCCATCCAGTAGGCCTTGCGCAGCAGCTCGATGACGTTCTCGCGCGCCTCGAGGTTGGCGCTGTCGAGGATCCCCTTGCTCGGCGACGTGGTCCTAGCCTCCATCCTTCCTCCATTCGTCGGGTCGGTGCAGCCAGCGGCTACCCGAGGAGGCGCCGGTCAATCCCGCGCCGTGCCCGCCCGTCGCCTCTGAGATAATCGCCGCTCTCGGGGCGTGGCGCAGCCTGGTAGCGCGCACCGTTCGGGTCGGTGAGGTCCCCGGTTCAAATCCGGGCGCCCCGATGAGGAGAGAGCCCGCCTGCGTGCGGGCTCTTGCGATCGCTCGCCCGCGAGGCCGGGAGCGGGACTACGGCTTTTGTGCGTCCTTGCCGGGGCCACCCCGAAGCAGGTCGGCTCCCGGCCCGCCACGCAGAGCGTCGATCCCCCCCTGCCCCATGAGCAGATCCCTGCCGCCGCCGCCGCGCAGATCGTCCCTGCCGCCGCCGCCGCAGATCACGTCGTCGCCGCCGAGCCCGCGCACGAGGTCGTTGCCGCCCAGAGCCAGGATCACGTCGCGCTTGGCCGTGCCGGCGAGGACGTCGCGTCCGCCGCTTCCGACCTGGGTCGCGGCCTTGCCGGCGCACCGTCCCCGGATCCGCGGCTCGCTGGGCCCCGGCTCGGCAGGCCGCTGCCCGGCACCCGCGGGCGTCCCTGGCGGCGGCGCCGCCCCGACGGAGATCGTGACCGTTGCGGGCGCCGAGCTCGCGGCGCCGTCGCTCGCCTCGAAGCGGAAGCTGTCGCTTCCCCCCGCAGCGCCGCTGTTGACATAGGTCACGGTCCCAGAAGCCTGGACGGGACCAAGCGCCCCCGCCGAGGGGCCCGAGACGATTCGCAGCGTCAGGGGATTGCCGTTCGGGTCAGAGCAAGCGAGCCGCACCGTGACGCTGCCTCCCGCCGGTACCGCCGCGGTGGCGTCGGCACAGGCGGGCGGGCGCGGCGCCAGCGGGCCGGTGTAACGGAGTACGTAAAGACCGTAATCGCGATCCGAGCCGGCGATCAGCCGTTCCCCGCTCGCGGTCGTGAACTGCTCGACGCCCCCCATGTCGTTGCCGGGGTGGTCCACGAAGGCGCCCTGCGGGGTGATCTTGCCGCTCTCGAAGGAGAAGACGCGCATGCCGGCCGAGCGGTAGGACGAATAGGAGAGCGGCTCGGTCGGGTCGGCGGCCTGCTCGTGGATCGAGAGCTCTCCGAAGCCCTGCGCGTAGTCGGGATTCATCGCCTCGGGAATCGCGTAGGCGTCGAGCAGGGGCAGTTTGCCGTTTTCGTCCGGGGTCGTGCCGTACAGGCCCATGTAGCCCCAGCCATCGAAGACTCCGACCGCGTCGAGCTGGTGAGGCGATGCGGTGCCGACCGGCGCCAGCTCGATCTCGTCGTCGTAGGGGCGTTCGTAGCTGGCCGGGTCGTCGAAGATCGCGTGGCCCGCCGCGTGGGTGGTGCAGACCGCGACGACGGGCTGC
>DASQDJ010000250.1:0-5678 GCA_035634215.1 Solirubrobacterales bacterium
ACCGCGTCGCGCGGGGCGAGCTCGTCGGTGAAGCGCCGGCCGGAGGCGTCGAGCAGGGTGGCGCCCTCACCGCGCACCGCCTCGGTGATCAAGGTCCCGTCGGCGCCGCTGCCGGGGAGGGCGAGCGCGGTGGGGTGGAACTGGCAGAACTCCAGGTCGGCGAGCTCGGCGCCGGCGGCGCTCGCCATCGTCGGGCCTGCGCCGTTCGCGCCCCACGGGTGCGTGGTCCGTCGCCACCGCGCCGCCGCGCCGCCCGTCGCCAGCACCGTCGCGTTCGCCCGCACCGGGTCGGCGTCGGTCACCACTCCGCGGCAGCGCTCCCCGTCGCTCCACAGGGCCAGCGCCGAGGTGCCCTCGCAGACGTCGATCCGCGCCTCCGCCGCGACCATGGTCGCCAGCTTCGAGGTGATCTCGTAGCCCGTCTGGCTGCCATGGGCGTGGACGATGCGGCGCCGCGTGTGCCCGCCCTCGAGGCCCAGCGCCAGCTCGCCGTCGGCGTCGAGGTCGAAGCCGACGCCGCGATCGCGCAGCTCGCGGACCGCCGCCGGCGCCTCGTCGGCCAGGGCCTGGACCGCGGCGGGACGGCAGAGGCCGCGACCGGCGGCGATCGTGTCGGCGGCGTGGCGGGCCGGCGAGTCGCCTGGCTCGAGCGCCGCCGCCAGGCCGCCCTGCGCCCAGTAGCTGGCGCTCTGCGAGAGCGGCGTGCGCGAGATCAGGCAGACGCTGCCGCCCAGCTCGGCGGCACGCAGCGCCGTCCACAGTCCCGCGGCGCCGCCGCCGACGACGGCGACGTCGCAATGCCCGCGTGCGCCTATCCCTGCCCCGCTTCTCGCCTGATGCTCTCGATCTGCCCGCGCAGCCAGGCGGCGGCCGCCTCCCTGGCGCGCGCCTCGGCGTCGGCGTTCGTGCCTTCCGCTCCGGCGGCGCGGCGCTCCGCCTCCTCGACCCGCTTCTCGGCGGCCTCCGCCTGGCGCTCGATCTCAGCGAGGCGGGCCTCGGCAGCCGCGATCGCGCGCTCCTTGGCCTCTCGCTCGCGCTCCAGCTCGGCTTCGAGCGCCCGGATCTCGGCCGTCGCCTGCTCCTCCGCCGCCCTGGCGGCCTCCGTCGCTTCGTTGAGGCGTCGCTCGGCCGCCTCCACCTGCGCCTTCAGGTCATCCGCCGCGGCTTCGCCCGTCCCACTCATCGCGGCCAATCTATTACGCGCTCGCGAGGACGTCGCGATACGCGGCGACGGTCCGCTCGGCCATCCGGGCGGCCGAGAGTGGCGCGGCGCGGGCGGCTCCCTCGACCCGGGAGTCGGCGGCCTCCAGATGCGGGGCCGCCGCCGCGGCCCAGGTCGCCGCGTCGAACGGCGCGCAGAGCGCTCCCGGCAGGCCGGCGAGCAGGAACGGCGCGATCCCGACTGGAGTGGAGAGCACCGGCACGTCGCAGGCGAGCGCCTCGACGCAGATCATCCCGAATCCCTCGTAGTCGGAGGTGACAAGGACCGCGTTGGCGGCGTTCATCCAGAGCGGCATCTCCTCCGGCTCGATCGCCCCCCCGGTCAGCAGCTCGGCGCCGCTGGCCTCCGCGACCACGCGAGCGCGGTCGAAGCGCTTCTCCGCTCGTGCGGGGTTGGCGGGAAAGAGGAGATAGCGGCCGCCGGGATCGAGCCCGAGCCGCCGGCGCGCCTCCGGCTGCGGCAGCGGCTCGACGCGATCGAGCTCGGGGCCGCAGGGGAGGACGGCCGAGCCGGGGGGGCGCGGCAGGCCCGGCCGCCCGGCCTCGGGGCCGAAGAGGGCGGCGGAGACGACGGCGACCAGATCGACCCGACGGACGAGACGGCGCGACATCCGCCCGACGACCGGATGCCGCACGTCGGTGCCGTGGAAGCTGACGACGAGCGGCCGCGCCCCGGCGACGACCGCGCACCAGGCGGTCAGGCCGTAGTGGACGTGGACGAGGTCGAAGCGCTCGCGGCGCAGCAGGCGCCGCAGTCGCAGGGCGGCCGGGATGTAGCCGCGCGACCCCGGCGGGAAGCTGAACACCTCAACCTCGACGTCGAGTCGGCGCAGCGCGTCCACCTGGTCGCGCACCCACCGCCCGCGCTGCGGCGCGCCGGCGTCGGGCACGAAGTTGGTGACGACGAGGACCCGCATCGGGGGCGGAGCGTACCCGTGCATTCGGCCCTGTGACGCGCTTTTCGCGTTCCCGTCACGAAGTTGGCCCACTCGCGTCTAGACCCGTGACGCGGCGCGGCAGAGCATCGGGCCAAACCCGAAAGGAGGCTCGAATTGATCTACGCGCTGATGGGCTACGCGCACGCGACGATCTCGTACCGGCTGCGGGCGATCCGCGCCCTGGTCGGCGGAGAGAAGGGGCAGGGGACGGTGGAGTACGTCGGCCTGATCCTGCTCGTCTCGCTGCTGATGGTCGGCATGGTGGCAGCGATGAAAGGTTTCAACGGCAAACAGGGAACCGAGCTCGCCAATGTGATCGTCGACAAGATCAAGGAGGCGGTCGACAAGGTCACCTTCAAATAGGGCGACGGGCGGCCACCCCGCGGGTCGCCCTCCCGCTCGCCTTCGTGAGAGACTCGCCCGCATGCCAGCTTCGCGCAGCTACGACCGCGCACCGGCCGACATCCGGCCGGTGACGATCGACCCCGGGTTCGTCGAGACCGCGGACGGCTCGGCGCTGATCTCCCTCGGCAGAACGCGGGTGATCTGCAGCGCCTCGGTCAACGAGGCGGTGCCGAAATGGATGGTCGGCAAGGGCAAAGGCTGGGTCACCGCCGAGTACTCGATGCTGCCCGCCTCGACCGGGGACCGCAAGGCGCGCGACGTCTCCAAGGGCCGCCAGGACGGGCGCGGGGTGGAGATCCAGCGGCTGATCGGCCGCTCGCTGCGTGTCGTCGTCGACTTCAGAGCGCTCGGCGAACGCAGCGTCTACGTCGACTGCGACGTCCTGCAAGCCGACGGGGGCACTCGCTGCGCGGCGATCACCGGCGGCTACGTGGCGCTGCGGCTTGCCCTCCAGAAGTTGCTCGACGCGGGCAAGATCGAGACGATGCCTCTGACCGGCACGATCGCGGCGGTGAGCGTCGGCATGGTCGACGGCCGTGCCCTCTGCGACCTCGACTACGGCGAGGACTCGCGCGCCGAGGTCGACGCCAACGTGGTGATGACCGGCGACGGCGGCCTGGTCGAGGTACAGGCGACGGCGGAGCGCACGCCGCTCTCGCGCGCCTCGCTCGACGAGCTCCTCGGGCTCGCCGAGCTGGGCATCTCGCGGCTGCGCCAGGTGCAGGAGCGCGCGACCGGAAGTTGATCTTCGCCACGGGCAACAAGCACAAGCTGCGCGAGATGCGCGAACTGCTGCCCGAGCTGGACCTGCAACCGCTGCCGGACGGCGTCGAGCTGCCGCCCGAGGAGGGCGACGGCTTCGCCGCGATCGCGCTCGAGAAGGCGCGCGCGGCTCACGCCGCGACCGGCGAGGCGGCGATCGGCGACGATTCGGGGATCGAAGCGGCGGCGTTGGGCGGGCGGCCGGGAATCCATTCGGCTCGCTACGGCGGCCCCGACGCGACCGACGAGGAGAACCTCGAGAAGCTGCTGCGCGAGGTGGCCGAAGCCGGCGACGACCGGCGCGCCGCCTACCACTGCGCGCTCGCCCTGCTCGACGCCGACGGCAACGAGCATGTCTTCGAGGCGCGCTGCGAGGGCCGGCTGATCGAGCGGCCGCGTGGCAGCGGCGGCTTCGGCTACGACCCGGCTTTCGTCCCCGACGCGACCGGCCCCGGCGACGAGCGCACGATGTCGGAGCTGGGCCAAGCCGAGAAGAACGAGATCAGCCATCGCGGGCTCGCGGCGCGGCTGCTGGCACGGCACCTGGACGTGGGCGGGGCGCCGGCGCGCCGATGATCCGCACCAAAAGCGGGGCGGCCGCCCTCTCGATCGCCTCCAACTCGGTCCTGATCGCGATCAAGCTCGCCGCGGGCGCCGTCACCGGCTCGATCGCGATCCTCACCGAGGCGATCCACTCGCTCATCGACCTGGTCGCCTCGGTCGTCGCCTTCGTCTCGGTGCGCAAGGCCGACGAGCCGGCGGACGCCGAGCATCCCTACGGGCACCAGAAGGTCGAAAGCCTCGCCGCGGCGATCGAGGGCATGCTGATCCTGGTCGGCGCCGGGATCATCGTCTACGAGGCGACCCATCGGCTGGTCGACGGCGCCGATGTCGACCTGCTGGGAGTCGGCATCGCGGTGATGGGCTTCTCGGTGGTCGCCAACCTCGCCGTCTCGGCCGTTCTCTCGCGGCAGGCGCGGGCCCACGAATCGCCGGCGCTGGAAGGCGACGCGGCCCACCTGCGCACCGATGCCCTGACCTCGGCCGGCGTGCTCGTCGGGCTGGTGCTGGTCGAGCTGACCGGCGTCGTCGCCCTCGACTCGATCACCGCGATCGTCGTCGCCGCGGCGATCGTCGTCGCCGGGCTGCGCATCCTGCGGCGCTCCTCGAGCGTGCTCGTCGACGAAGTGCTGCCGGATCGCGAGATGGACCAGATCGAGGCGGCGATCGCCGCCGCCCGCACCGAGGAGGTCGCCGGCTACCACAAGCTGCGCGCCCGCCGCGCCGGCAGCCGCCGTTACATCGACCTCCACGTCCAGTACCGGTCCGGCACCAGCCTCGAGCGGGCCCACGAGCTGGCGCACGCGATGCGCGCCTCGATCGAGGCCGACATCCCCGGCGCGGACGTGCTGATCCACGCCGAGCCGGAGACGTCGTTCCGGGAGCCCGCCGGGGAGCGGGGCCCGTTCAGGGCTGGGTAGCCGGACGCGGTGGCCGATCTACGGTGAGGGCAGGAGGTTCACCGCGGCCGCCGCTCCAACCGCCCCCACGGTGATCGCGTAGCCGGTGTAGCCGCCGACGGCGAAGAGGACGACGGCGATCGCGCAGACGGCAACGACGGTGATCCAGGAGGCGCGGGCCAGGGACACGGCCGCTATTTTGGCCGGGATGCCCGACGGTGCGACGAGAGCGACGGCTTCCGGCGACTCCGCCGAGCTCGCGCTTGGCTTCCTCGCCGAGATGTCGCCCGACCTGCGCGGCGCCGCGATCCTCGACGGCGATGGCGGTGTGCTCGCCGCGACCGCCGACCCCGAGCGATGGGAGGAGGACGTCGCCGCCCTCTTCGACGTCGGCGACCGGGCCGGCGAGGAGCAGGTCGAGCAGATCCACATCGGCACCGAGCAGGGCGAGGTGTTCGCCCTGCGCCATGCCGGCCTCGCCGCGGTGGCGGTCACCGAGCGCTTCGCGCTGGCGTCGCTGACCTTCTTCGACCTGCGGATGCTGCTGCGCGACCTCGCGGCGGGTGGCGACGGCCGGGGCCGCGAACGGGATCGCGACGAGGCCGATGCCTCCTAAGCCCCATCGCGTCCTGCTCGACCGCGTCTCCGGCTACGCCGACGAGGCGGCCGCCTACATGCGCCGCCGCCGGGCCTTCCGGCGGCCCTTCGCCCGCCTCTACTACGGCGGCGGCCGCGCCGAGGACCACGCCGGCGACACCGAGCTCGGCGGTGAGCTGTTCGTCGCCGCCGGGCGCTTGATCGAGCTGGCCGGGAAGCGGCCGAAGCCGTGAGCGGCGAGACGCTGCTCGAGCCCGCGGTCGCCGAGCGCGTGCTGGCCCGGGCGCTCGCCAAC
>DASQDJ010000251.1:0-21493 GCA_035634215.1 Solirubrobacterales bacterium
CCTTGAGTGGACGAGTTCGAAGCGCTCGTCGCCGATGCGATCGACGCCTTGCCGGAGCAGTTCCAAAAGGTGCTCGAGACGGTCCCGGTGGTCGTCTCCGACCGAGGCGTGGAGGCCCGTGCCTACGGCCATTACTTCGGCGACGGGCTCGCCCAAGAGCGCTACGAGGACCGGATCGTCATCTACCGCGACACGCTGGAGCGCGACTTCGGCCACGACCGCGCGCGCCTGGCGCGGGAGGTCGAGCGAACGCTGCGGCACGAGCTCGCCCACCATCTCGGCTGGGAGGAGCGCGGCGTCGGTGGCCTGGGTCTCTAGCCGAAGCGCCTAGCGGACGAGGCAGTCGCGGAGAAGCGTCGTCGTCATCGTCTGTCCGGTCGCGAAGGTGAAGCTGCCCCTCGCGAAGCTGAACAGAGCCCCGGGGAAGCCCGCCGGCGCGGCGCAGCGGGCGCTGACGAAGCTGCGTGCCTCGCCCCGGTGGCGGTAGCGGCGCTCGAAGCTGAGCGAGAGATCGGTGACGTAGCCGAGGTCGGCGGCGATCCGCGGGATACGGGTGGTGAGCACGGCTCCGTAGCGGCCTCGGTCGGGGCGTTCGATCCTGAAGATCAGGACGAAGGTCGCCTCGACGGGCGTGGTGCCGTAGATGTGAAGAGCGATGGCGGGCTTTCCCCGCTGCCGGGTGTTGAAGGCGAGCATGCGGCCCTGAACCGGGAACTCCAGTTCCGGGAAGTCGACGTTGGCCCCGAAGCGCCCGCGCCCGACCAGCGCCCGCCCGCACCTTGCAAGCGCGGCCTCCGAGGACGTCGCCTGGAGGCGCTGCGGGCGGCAGACGGGCAGGCCTTCGGTGGAGATGCGGCCGTAGCGGTTGACGGCGATCGAGATCTTGCGCAGCTGCGGAGGGCGGCTGCCATCCGTGGTGCGGATCGAGCCGCTGAGGATGACGGTGACCGGCACGTCGCGGTCGCGCGGCAGCGAGTGCGGCGCGAAGCGCGCGTCGAATGCGAGGCGCAGGTTCCCCTTCTGGGCCAGCTCGGCGTGCGCCAACCCGACGCCGACGAGAGCGATGGCGAGGGCCAGCCCGATGAGCCTGCGAGAACGCATCCCGCCCTCCAGTCTATGGAGGCGCCCGACTAGGGTTCCGGCGATGGCGGAGGAGCGGCGCTGGACCGACCTGTCGGCGGGCGAGGAGTTTGCGGGCTACCGGATCGAGCGCACGCTCGGCCGCGGCGGGATGGGCATCCTCTACTTGGCGGTGGAGCCGGGCCTCGAGCGCCGCGTCGCGCTGAAGCTGATCGCTCCAGAGGCGGCGGCCGACGAGGTCTTCCTGCGCCGCTTCGCCGAGGAGTCGCGGATCGCCGCGTCGATCGAGCATCCCAACGTGGTGCCGATCTACGCCGCCGGCGAGGAGGACGGCGTCCCCTACCTCGCGATGCGCTACGTCTCCGGCCCGGACCTGGGCCGGCGCCTGGCGCGGGAGGGCCGGCTCGCGCCGCGGGCGGCGGCCGATCTGATCGCCCAGGTCGCCAACGGGCTCGACGCCATCCACGCCGCCGGGCTCGTCCACCGCGACGTCAAGCCGGCCAACGTCCTGCTGAGCGGAGCGACCGAGGAGGACCACGCCTACATCACGGACTTCGGGGTGGCGCGCAACGTCGCCACCGAGTCGGGGCTGACCCAGACGGGGCGCTTCGTCGGGACGCTCGACTACGTCGCGCCGGAGCAGGTGTCCGGCGGGCAGGTCGACGCGCGCGCCGACGTCTACGCGCTCGGCTGCCTCCTCTACAAGCTGCTGACCGGCGAGGTGCCGTTCCCCAGGGACGGCGAGGCGGCGAAGCTCTACGCCCATCTCAACGACCCGCCGCCGGCGCCCTCCCTGTTGGCGCCGCAGTCGTCGATGGCGCTGGACGACGTCGTCGTGCGGGCGATGTCGAAGGAGCCGGGAGATCGCTACCCGTCGGCCGGCGATCTCGGCCGAGCCGCCGTGGCGGCGCTGAGCGGCGAGCGGCCGACCCTGCCCGAGCGGACGGTCGCGACCGGCGCGGCGGCGACGCGGGAATCGCCCCAGGCCGGCATGTCCGACCTCGACCCCCCAAGGGGTCGGGAAAAGCCGGATACGCGAAGACGACGCCTTACCTCGATCGCCGTCGCGGCAGTCGGCGCGGCGATGGCCGCCGCGGTGCTGGCCTTCGCCATCGGCGGCGGCGAGGACGAGCGAGGCGGCGGCGGGGACGAAGGCGGGGGCGAGCGTGCTGCCCTCGAGTCACGGGACGCGCGCGAGCGCCCCGCCCCCGATCCTGCGCCGCAGACCCTGACCCGGCCCGAGCTGATCGCCAAGGCAGACGCGATCTGCGAGCGGAGCAAACAGCGCTATCTCGAAGTCCGGGACGCCGAAAGCGAGTACACGACGGACGTTCCCTACGCCGAAGCGCTGGTCCGCTTCGCCAAATCGCGCGTCAGGGGACTGCGGGACCTGAGGCCGCCGCCGCCGCTCGCCGGCAGCTTTCGCAGGTATGTCGAGGCGCAGGAATGGGTGCTGGCCACCGACCGGCAGGCGCTGGCCGCCGCGCGGCGGGGCGACGCCGCCGGGGTCGAGGCGGCGCGCGACCGCCGCGACGCCCAGGACGCGCTGCGCGAAGGGCTCGCCCGCGAGATCGGCTTCGACGTCTGCAGCATGAGGCAGGGATAGGGATGGCCAGTCGGGCCGAGGTCGACGCCTGGGTCGCCGCCTACGAGCGCGCCTGGCGCACCGCCGGCGCTGCGGCGCTCCGCGACCTCTTCGATGTCGACGCGACCTACCGCATGTCCCCCTACGCCGAGCCGGCCCGCGGTCTCGAGGAGATCGCCGCGCTCTGGGAGCGCGAGCGCCAGGGCCCCGACGAGCCGTTCGAGATGCGCCACGAGATCGTCGCCGTCGACGGCGACACGGCCGTCGTCCGGGTCGAAGTCAGCTACGGAGAGCCGCGCCCCGGCGAGTACCGAGACCTCTGGGTCGTCAGGCTCGCGCCCGACGGCCGCTGCCGCGAGTTCGAGGAGTGGCCGTTCTGGCCGGGACAGCCGATCGACCCCAACGAGGAGGGCAGATGAAGACCGCGACCGCGTACAAGACCTTCGAGACCGTTGAGCGCCGCGAGCTGATCCGGATCACCGAGGAGGTGCAGGCGGTGGTCGACGAGGCAGGCATCGCCGAGGGCATGGTGCTCGTGTCGGCGATGCACATCACCGCCGGCGTCTGGGTCAACGACGACGAGCCGGGCCTGCACGAGGACACGATGGAATGGCTCGACAAGGTCGCGCCGCCGAGCTGGAAGCCGGCCGCCAACGGGGTCGCCGAGGAGCTCCTGCCCGAGGGCGGCGACTACCGCCACCACCGCGGCGGCGAGGACAACGGCGACGCCCACCTCAAGAACCTGCTGGTCCATCACCAGGCGATCGTCCCGGTCACCGACGGCCGCCTCGACCTCGGCCCCTGGCAGCAGGTCTTCTACTGCGAGTTCGACGGCCGGCGGCCGAAGCGGCTCGTGATCAAGGCGATGGGGGAGTAGGCCGCTCCTCGCCTTCGGCGAGCCGGCGCACTTCGGCGATGCCCTCCGTGGGCTTGCCGCCGACGACGTCGCGGAAGGCGTTCTTGAAGCGCTCCGTGCGGCGATCGGGCGGGAAGCGGTCCTTGGCTTTACGCTGCTTGGCCGGCCGCCGCTCGCCGTAGCGACGCCGCGCCCAGGGGGAGCCCGGCTTGCCGAGTCGGACCGCCCCGTAGAGGGCGACGGGGAAGACGAAGAAGCCGACGGCGCCGTGCATCAGCCGCTGCTTGGCGAAGCAGATCGCGACCAAGCCGAAGACGACGAGCGCGGTGACGACGGAGGCGATCACCTGGTCGAGCGAGCCGGTGTCGAAGCTGAACGGCGTGAAGCCGAGCAGGATCAGGCCCATCGCCGCCGCCGCGATCACGGTCGCGTCGATCGAGACGCGGCCCTGCTCGGACCAGTAGACGTCTTCGAGGTAGACCCAGAGGGCGAACTCGTCGATCGTCAGGCCGGCGCCGACGCCGAAGAGGAATGCGCAGATTTCGGCATAGGGGCTGTCGCCGAGCACCGAGAAACCGACAGCGCCGGCGGCCATCATCGTGACGATCCCGAAGACAAGGTGGTGGACGTGGACGCCGCTCTCGCTGACCACGCTCCCCGGCCACCAGGGCACCCGCGGGCTGCGCATCAGCCGCGTGCTCATGCGGATGAAGCCGAACGAGAGCAGGAAGCCGACGAGGACGAGGAAGAGGCCCTGCTTCTCTTCGGCCAGGATCTGGTCGTTCCAGAGCTCGACGACGATCGTGGCGGTGCGCATGCTCAGCGACGGCCCGGCGGACGGCGGCCGCGCGCTTCCAGCTTGGAGCGAGCCGACTCCGACGCGGGTACTCGCTTGAGGCCGCGCAGGTCGGGGATCAGCAGTTCTTCGGCGCAGCGGCGGTGCCAGTGGTGGTGTTCGGTACCCCCGCCCCGCAGCACGTACTGGACGACGGTGTGCTCGGTGCCGATCGGGATCTCACCGTGGCAGCTCGGGCAGCGGTAGAGCTTCTGGCCGAAGCTGCGAATCAGCCAGACCTCGTTGCCTTCGTCGTCCATGCCGCGCAGGCTCCAGCGCTTGCTGGGAAGCCCGGCGACGTCGCTCATCGCTTCGCCAGCCAGGCGAAGCCGGCCGCCATCGCGAGGTTGGCGACCCCGGCCATTCGCAGCCCGGCCTTGGCGCCGGGCCGGCTGACCGCCGGCGACGCGGACCAGAGCGCGTCGGTGGCGATCTCGGTGCCGCGCAGCCAGGCCAGCGCCCACCAGTCGCGCGGCTCGCCGCGGCGGGCGGCAAGTGCGTGGGCGGCGGCGAAGGTCAGCCAGACGGGACCGCTGCGGCGGAAGAGGTGCTTGGCGTCGGGGGAGGGCTCGTCGTGGCCGAGCACCCGCAGGGTCGCCTCCGGTGCCGCGATCGCCGCCGATCCGAGGACCAGGTCGAAGGCGACCATGTTGCGGTTGGTGAGCTGGAGCGCCCGCTCGAGGGTCATCTCGACACCATCCAACCAGATCGGAGCGAAGGCGGAAGGGAAAGCATCCGGTTCGGCGAAAGGGACCGCCGTGACCAAGACCGCCACCAAATCCCCCCAGCTCAAGAGCCTCTCCGAGTACATCCAGGAGCGCTTTGAGGAGTTCTCGCGCTCTCAGAAAGACGTCGCCCGCTACATCGTCGACCACCTCGACGAGGCAGCCTTCCTCACCGCCGAGGAGCTGGCCCGGAGAGCGAGCACCTCGTCATCGACGGTGGTGCGCTTCTCCCAGGCCCTCGGCTTCGAGGGCTATCCAGAGCTCCAACAGTCCGCGATCGAGGAGTACCGCAACGCCGCGGTGGCCGGCAACGGCGCCGCGGGCGGGCAGCTCTTCTCGTTTGACCACTCCGAGCTGGAGGGATCGCTGAGCGCCGACTACGCCAACCTCGAGGAAACCGCCCGCCAGATGACCCGCGAGCAGATCGACGGCGCCGTCGCGGCGCTGGCCGAAGCGCAGCGCGTCGTGATCGTCGGCGTGGACCAGATGGCCTTCTTCGCCAGCTACCTGCGCCACCTTCTGAGCCTCCTCGACATCCGCGCCGAGATCGTCGCCAGCACCGGCGGCGAGTCGCTGCAGCGGCTCGGCCGGATAGACGACGAGACGCTCGTCATCGTCCTCTCCTCGGGCCGCGCCCACCCGCTGCTCCTGCGGGCGATGAAGCTGGCCCTGCACCGTCGCGCCCGCACGCTGGCGATCAGCGACGCCTCCCTCTCGGAGGTCGGCGAGCACGCCGAGCAGACGCTCTACTACTCCTCGAACAGCCCTTCCTTCGCGCGGTCCAACACGGCGCTGATGGCGCTGGTCCAGGGGCTCGCGCACGGTCTCTACGCCCGCGATGAAGCGGCGCACAAAGACCGGATCCGGGCCTACAAACTGAAGTAGGTCCTCGCCCGCGTGGCGCGGCGGGTCCTGTCGCCGTAGGGGACCCACCGCCCCTTCCGGTAGCTAAAGCTTCCTCAGGGGCGGTTCCCCCTACGACGCCACCCGCCGCGAGATGCGTTCTCGGTTGGCAGGTGAGCTGGGCCGGTACGTAATATCCGCTTCGATGGCTGAGAGAGCTACGTGGCGTGTGAAGACCGGCCTGGCGGAGATGCTGAAAGGCGGCGTGATCATGGACGTGGTCACGCCTGAGCAGGCGCGGATCGCCGAGCAGGCCGGTGCCTGCGCGGTGATGGCGCTGGAGCGGGTGCCGGCGGACATCCGCAAGGACGGCGGCGTTGCCCGCATGTCGGACCCCGCGATGATCAAGGGGATCCAGGAGGCGGTGACGATCCCCGTGATGGCGAAGGCGCGGATCGGCCACTTCGCCGAGGCGCAGGTCCTGCAGGCGCTCGAGGTCGACTACGTCGACGAGTCGGAGGTCCTGACGCCGGCCGACGAGCGCAACCACATCGACAAGCTCGCCTTCGACGTGCCCTTCGTCTGCGGTGCCACGAACCTCGGCGAGGCGCTGCGGCGGATCGGCGAGGGCGCCGCGATGATCCGCTCCAAGGGGGAGGCCGGCACCGGCAACGTCGTCGAGGCGGTCCGCCACATGCGCGAGATCACGAGCGGCATCAAGCGGCTCGCCCAGCTTGGCCCCGAGGAGCTGGCGAGCGCCGCCAAGGAGCACCAGGCGCCGCTCGAGGTCGTCCGCGAGGTAGCGGGCCAGGGGCGCCTGCCGGTGCCGCTCTTCTGTGCCGGCGGCATCGCCACCCCCGCGGACGCGGCGCTGATGATGCAGCTGGGCGCCGAGGGGAACTTCGTCGGCTCGGGCATCTTCAAGAGCGCCGACCCGGAGAGGCGGGCGCGGGCGATCGTTGAGGCGACGACCCATTTCAACGATCCGGAGCGGGTCGCCGCCGCGTCGATCGGGCTCGGCGAGGCGATGCCCGGCCTGGAGATCTCAGAGCTGGCCGCCGCCGACGCGCTCCTGCAGGACCGCGGCACCTAGCTCGCCGGTGGGCCCCCCGCTCTCGATCGGCGTTCTCGCGGTCCAGGGTGGCTTCGAAGCGCACGTCCGCGTCCTGCGCGGGCTGGGCGCCGACGCCAGGGAGGTGCGCGCGCCCGCGGACCTGATCGACCTCGACGGCCTCGTGATCCCGGGCGGCGAGAGCACGACGATCGTCAAGGGAATCGAGTCGGCGGGGTTGGAGCCGGCGATCCGCAGCCATCACGAGTCAGGCCGGGCGGTCCTGGGTACCTGCGCCGGGATGATCGTCTGCGACGACGCCCACCTCGGATTGCTCGACGCGACGGCCCGGCGCAACGCCTTCGGCCGCCAGCTCGCCAGCTTCGAGGCGGAGGTTGAGGTCGCGGGGTTGGGCGACGAGCCCCTGCGTGCCGTCTTCATTCGGGCTCCCTGGGTGGAGCGATGCGGCCCGGGCGTCGAGGTGCTCGCGAACTACGACGACCACCCGGTCGCGATCCGCGAGGGCAACGTCCTGGCCTGTGCCTTCCACCCGGAGTTGACCGACGACTCGCGCCTGCACGCCCTGTTCATGGCAATGACGACGAAGGCCCGCGAGCGGGCCCACGAGGAGGCCGAGACGTGAGAGACCCGAGAGTCGAGCGCCTGGCGAAGATCCTGGTCGGCTACTCGACCGAGGTGAAGGAGGGGGAGATCGTCTCGATCGACGGCGAGAACGGCGCCGAGCCGCTGCTGCTGGCGGTCTACGAAGAGGTGCTGCGGGCTGGGGCGCACCCGGTCATGAACGTGGCGCTAGACGGCCAGGCGGCGATCTACTACAAGCACGCCTCTGACGCCCAGCTCGACTGGGTCTCGCCGGTCTCCGAATGGCTGCTGGAGAACGTCGACGTGCGGATCGCCGTGGGCGCCGCCGCCAACACGCGCGAGCTCTCCGCCGTACCGCCGGAGCGCCAGACCCGCCGCCAGACCGCCACCGGCGAGTTGCTGGCCAGGGCGATGGAGCGCAGCGCCAAGGGCGAGTTCCGCTGGTGCTACACGCTCTTTCCGACCAACGCTTACGCGGCCGAGGCCGAGATGAGCCTCGCCGACTACGAGGACTTCTACTACGGCGCCTGCCTGGCCACCGACGGCGACCCGCTGACCGCCTGGCAGAAGGCGTCGGAGGAGTGCCACCGGCTGGCCGAGTGGATCGAGGGCCACGAGGAGGTGCGGGTCGTCGCGCCGGGCACCGACATCAAGCTCGGCATCGCCGGCCGCAAGTTCATCCCTTGCGACGGCCGCCACAACATGCCGGACGGCGAGTTCTTCACCGGCCCGATCGAGGACTCGGTCGAGGGCGAGGTCAGTTTCCACCTGCCGGCGACGATCGGTGGTCGCGAGGTGGCCGGGGTGCGGTTGCGCTTCGAGGGCGGGAAGGTCGTCGACGCGAGCGCCGAGCGCGGCGAGGAGTTCCTCGTCCAGCTGCTCGACACCGACGAGGGGGCCCGCCGACTCGGCGAGCTCGGGATCGGCACGAACTACGCGATCGACCGCGGCACCCGCGAGGTCCTGCTCGACGAGAAGCTCGGCGGCACCGTCCACATGGCGGTCGGCCGCAGCTATCCGGAGTCGGGCGGGGTCAACGAGTCGGCGGTCCACACCGACCTGGTCTGCGATCTGCGGCTCGGCGGCAAGATCGAAGTCGACGGGACGGTGATGCAGGAAGACGGCAGGTTCGTCGTCTAGGGGACCCGCCGCACCTTAAGTGCCCATATGGGCACCGAAAGGACGGCGGGCCTAGCCCGTGGGCAGCGGCGAGCCGGCCAGCAGGAAGAACCAGGCGACGAAGACGGCGGCGGCGAGCAGCACCGAGCCCATTAGCACCGCCTCGACCACCGTGGTGCTGCTGACGGGGTCCGAGCTGTCGCGCATGCTCTTCAGCCAGGCGGGGCGCATCGGCGCCAGCCGGTTGGTGCCCGTGATCCTGATGTAGAGGTCGTTGAGACGGCCGATCAGCCAGGCGTCGAGGACGATCGTGACGAGGATGCCGACCGCGACCACAGCGTAGGGGCCCTGGCTGGGGAACTGGGTGTCGGCGACCTTGGAGCCGACGTAGATCCAGCCGAGCGGGATCGCCGTCCACAGGGCGAAGGCAGCGAAGAGCATCACGACGAACAGGAAGCTTGCCATGAGTGCCCGCACGGCTCATAGAATGGCAAACGTGTCCGGGCACTCGAAGTGGTCCTCGATCAAGCACAAGAAGGGCGCGGCCGACGCCAAACGCGGCAAGCTCTTCACCAAGCTGGCGCGCGCGATCACGGTCGCGGCACGCGACGGCGGCGGCGATCCGGACGGCAATCCAGCCCTGGCGACCGCCGTCCAGAAGGCGAAAGGCGCCTCGATGCCCAAGGACAACATCCAGCGGGCGATCGACCGCGGCACCGGCGCCGGCGGCGACGCGGCGGCGATCGAGAAGGTCGTATTCGAGGGCTACGGCCCCGGCGGCGCCGCGGTCCTGGTAGAGGCGCTGACCGACAACCGCAACCGCACCAGCGCCGAAGTCCGCCATGCCTTCACGAAGCACAACGGCAGCCTCGGCGAGCCCGGCTCGGTGGCGTGGATATTCGAGAAACGCGGCGTGGTGACCGTCGACGCCGCGCGCTATGACGAGGACGACCTGATCGTCGCGATCGACGCCGGCGCCGAAGATGTCCGCGACGAGGGAGAGGCCCTGCGGGTGCTCTGCGGCCCGAGCGAGCTGGGCGCCGTTCGCGAGGCGCTGGAGGGGGCGGGGATCGAAGTCGAGGCAGCCGACCTGGCGATGGAGCCCAAGAGCACCGTGGAGGTGAAGGGCAACGACGCCAAGTCGCTGCTGGGGCTGATCGAGGCGCTCGAAGACGACGACGACGTCAACGAGGTTCACGCCAACTTCGACATCCCGGACGAGGTCCTGCAGAAGCTCGCGGCGGCGTAGCTAACTAAAGATTAATTGACTAAAAGCCGCGGATTGGCTATCTCTTCGGGGGAGAGAGATGAACACCAAGCTCAAAGCAATCGGCCTTGCCGTCGCGGCGTTCGCGCTCGGTGCCGTCTTCACCGCACCGGGCAGCGCCACGACCGGCGGCCACTTCACGAGCGGGGACTCGCACACGTCGTGGATCGGCACGGTCCATACGCCGAACGTCTTCACATGGGCCGGGGGGCAGAAAGTCGTCTGCTCGAAAGTGACCTACCTAGGGACAACCACGGCCATGACAACCGAATCCCTGAAACTGACCCCCAACTACGAACTTTGCGAATTGTGGTGGAGCGGGGAAAACGAGGGCCCCGTGAAAGTGGCGAACAACGAATGCTTCTTCCAGCTGACAATCGGGAAAAAAGCCGGGGCACACAACACAGCGCATCTCAACTGTCCAGCGGGGAAACAGATGGAAATCCAGATCCCGATCCAGATCATGAAAATCCCGCCGCAGACAATCCAGGGCGTCGCCTTCACGGCGACGACCGAATCTGGAGTGGGCGCCCTGACAGTCGCATTCACAACGAACCTGACAACTCATTGCGAGACAGGGCTCGCCTGCGCATGGGCGACGTCGACAGACTGGTTCGGGAGCTTCCACGGCTCCTTGACACTGCGAGGGCTCGGCACAGGGAACGAACCGGTCGGCATCCAGGCCACAGGAAGCGAAGACTGACCGTCTGAAGGCATCCGGCCGCCGCTCCAGAATCAACTCCCATGCAGGTGGTCATGGGAATCGACCCTGGTGCGGCCAATCTCGGCTTCGGCATCGTGCGCGTCGAGGGCAACCGGATGGTGGCGCTCGACGGAGGCGTCGTCGAGACCTCGGCCGAGGTGCCGATGGAGCGGCGCCTGGAGCGGATCCACGGCGAGCTCGCTCAGCTCATCGCCTGGCACGAGCCGGGCGCGCTGGCGGTCGAGGAGGTCTATTTCGGCAAGAACGTGCGGACCGCGATGGCGGTTGGGCAGGCGAGCGGCGTCGCGATGCTCGCGGCGGCGCAGAGCCAGGTGCCCTGCTTCGCCTACACGCCGCAGGCGATCAAGATGGCGGTCTGTGGCTCCGGCGCCGCCGGCAAGCGCCAGGTCCAGCGCATGGTGGGGACGCTGCTGGGCCTGCCAGAGCCGCCACATCCGGACCACGCGGCCGACGCGCTGGCCGTGGCGATCTGCCACGGCGGCGGCGCCGGCAGGCGGGACGCGCTCGCCGCGGCTGAAACGGCGCCGAGGACTGGGGTGGCCGGATGATCGCCGCGGTTCGCGGCGAGGTGATGGTGCGGCGCCCCGACCACGTGGTGATCGAGGCCGGCGGGGTCGGCTACCGGCTGGCGGTCTCGGCGGAGACCCTGAAGGCGGTCCCGGCGACCGGGCGAGAGGCGTTCCTGCACGCCGAGCTTGTCGCCCGCGAGGACTCGCTCTCGCTCTACGGCTTCGCCTCCGAGGAAGAGCGCGACCTGTTCGTCCAGCTGGTGTCGGTCAGCGGCGTCGGGCCCAAAGTGGCGATCGCGGCCCTCTCCGGAGGCCCGGCGCGGGAGCTCTTGCGGGCGATCGCCGCCGGCGACGCGAAACGCTTCCAGGCGGTGCCGGGAATCGGCAAGCGCACCGCGGAGCGAATCATCGTCGAGCTGCGCGAGAAGGTCGCCGGGGCGCTCGACGAGGAAGTCGCCGCCGCGGTCGCCGACGGCGGCGACGCGCGGGCGCTCGCCCGCGACGGGCTCGTCAACCTCGGCTACGCGCCGCTGGAGGCCGAGCAGCTGCTCGACGGGATCGAGAGCGGCAACCCTGAGGAGCTGATCGCGACGGCGTTGCGCAAGGCCGGGAGCGCCAAAGCGTGAGCGAGAAGCGGATTCGCACCCCGGGGATCGATGACGAGCCGGTCCCGGTCGACGCCGAGGTGCGCGTCCACGACGCCCGCGCCGACCCGCCCGACGAGGACCTCGACCGCTCGCTGCGGCCGCCGCGCCTCGCCGAGTTCGTCAACCAGCGCCAGGTCACCGAGCAGCTCGAGATCTTCATCGAGGCGGCGCGCCAGCGCGGCGAGCCGCTCGACCACGTCCTGCTCGCCGGCCCGCCCGGTCTCGGCAAGACCTCGCTCGCGCACATAGTCGCCGCCGAGATGGGCGTGCCGCTCGTCCAGACCGCGGGGCCGGCGCTGGAGCGCAAGGCCGACGTCGCCTCCTTCCTCACTGCCCTAGAGCCCGGCAGCGTCTTCTTCGTCGACGAGATCCACCGCCTCGGCCGCGCCGTTGAGGAGACGCTGTACCCGGCGATGGAGGACGGCGAGCTGCCGGTAGTGCTCGGGCAGGGCGCCGGCGCGCGCACCGTGACCCTGCCGCTGCCGCCCTTCACGCTGGTCGGCGCGACGACGCGCTCCGGTTTGCTGACGACGCCGCTGCGCGACCGCTTCGGCGTCTGCCACCGGCTCGAGCACTACAGCGCCGAGCACCTCGCCGAAATCGTCGAGCGCTCAGCCAGCATCCTCGGGGTCGAGATCGACGCCGGCGGGGCGCGGACGATCGCCGAGCGCTCGCGCGGCACCCCACGAGTCGCCAACCGGCTGCTCAAGCGGGTGCGTGACTTCGCCCAGGTGAAGGGACGCGGCAAGGTCGACGCCGAGGTCGCGGCGGCCGGCCTCGCGATGCTCGAGGTCGACGCCGGCGGCCTCGACCGCAGCGACCGCAACCTGCTCGAGACCGTCGCCAGCAAGTTCGGCGGTGGCCCGGTCGGGCTCTCGACGCTGGCGGTGGCGATCGGCGAGGAGCAGGACACGATCGAGGACGTCTTGGAGCCCTACCTGCTCCAGGAGGGCCTGCTGAAGCGAACCCCGCGGGGTCGCGTCCTCACCGACCGGGCCTACGAGCACCTCGGCGTTGCGGCGCCGGACCGACCGGGCAGTCTTTTCTGAGCGGCGCGCGACCTGTTTTGAGCAGAGTCTCAGTAGCCTGTGGGCCATGCCGTTCTTCATCTGTCCTAACTGCGGCAACCGGGAGGTCAGCGCCGACCGCACGGCGGGCTTCAGCACGCGCCCGAAGGGCTGTTCGAAGTGCGGCTTCGGCTTCGTCTTCGAGCTGCTCGACGACTACTATCCCGCGCCTGACGCGGCCTTCTTCGTCTGCGACCAGAAGGCGCGGGTCATCGACGCCGGCCGCGGCAGCTTCGAGCTGACCGGGCTGACCGACGAGGACGTGATCGGGCGGCCGGTGCAAGAGGTGCTAGGACTGCGTTGGAAGGAGTCCGGCGACGGCGGCGAGACCGCCGATGTGGACGGCAACGGCGTCGCCGACCCGATCGAGACCTCGCTGGAGTGGGGGGTGCGCTCGCTTGGCAAGCGCGTCTCCGTCAACGCCGAGGGTGACCTTCCGGCGGACGCGATCGCCGACGTCTTCCCGGCCTACGACGACGACGGCGGGCTGTTGCTCGTCCTGACACCGGAGAAATAGCGTTGGCACGGCGGCGCAGCAACATCTTCGTGCTGGCCTTCGTCCTGGCCCTGATCGTCGTCTCGGGGCTCGTCGTCGCCAAAAAGGAGACGCGTCTCGGCCTCGACCTCAAAGGGGGCACCGAACTCGTCTACCAGGGGACCCCGACCGGCAAGGTGAAAGAGGTCAGGGGCGAGGACATCGAGCGCTCGATCGACATCATCCGCGAGCGCGTCGATGAGCTGGGCGTCGCCGAGCCCGAGGTCTCGCGCCTCGGCAACACCGAGATCTCGGTCAGCCTTCCCGACGTCACCAACGCGCAGCGGGCGATCGACCAGGTCGGCACCACGGCGCAGCTCTACTTCTACGACTGGGAACCGAACCTGATCGGCCGCGAGAAAGTGATCGGGGGCAATCCCGGGGGCCAGCCACCGGCCCAGGCGCTCGAAGAAGCGAACAAAGAATGGACCGCCGCCGGGCGCAGCCCGGCCAAACGCGAAAACCAGGTGCTGATCGTCTCGGGCGCGTACCCGACCGCCTACGCCGCCGTCAAGCTCGCGGGCGAACAGAAACCGGAACCGGATTGCACGGAATGCTCGACGAACCGGCCGCGCTACTACCTGTTCAGCGGCGACAGCGCCCACGAGCTGATCGCGGGGCCCGAGTTCGCCGAAAAGGACCTCTTCATCACTGCGACCGGCAAGCAGCGGGCCGGCAAGGACTGCGACGAGAAAACCGAACAGTGCCCGGAAGTCCTGGTCGTGCCGCCGGGGACGGTGGTCGTCTCGGAGCTGCCATCCGATGAAAGCGGCTCGATCATCGAGGGCTCCGAGCCCGGCTGGTACGTGCTGCGCGATCGACCGGCGCTGTCGGGGGACGACATCACCGATCCCAAGCAGGAATTCAACCAGCTCAACCAGCCGAACGTAACGTTTGAATTCACCGACGAGGGACGCGAGGCGTTCCATCGAGTGACCCGCCAGATCGCCCAGCGCGGACAGGCCAGGTCCTTCGGCTCGGTCACCACCGAACAGGCCGAACAGCTGTCTGGCCGCTTCGCCGTGGTCCTCGACAACGAAGTCAAGACCCGCCCGACGATCGACTTCAAACAGTACCCAGACGGCATCGACGGACGCACCGGGGCCGAAATCGCCGGCGGCTTCGCCGACATCCAGGACGCCCAGGACCTGGCGACCTTCCTGCAGATCGGCGCCCTCCCGATCAACCTGAAGCTGATCAGCCAGACGCAGGTCTCGGCGACCCTCGGCGAGCAGGCGCTCGACCAGGGCCTGAAAGCGGGCCTGATCGGCCTCGCCCTCGTCATCCTCTTCCTGATCGCCTACTACCGCCTGCTGGGAGTGGTGGCGACGCTCGGCCTGGCCGTCTACGCGGTCGTCTTCTTCGCCCTGATCAAGCTGATCCCGGTCACGATGACCCTGCCGGGCATCGCCGGCCTGATCCTGACGATCGGCGTCGCCGCCGATTCCAACATCGTCATCTTCGAGCGGATCAAGGAGGAGGTGCGGGCGGGGCGCAGCCTCACGTCGGCGATCGCTGTCGGCTACCGGCGTGGCATCGGGACGATCATCGACGCGAACGTCATCACCCTGCTCACCGCGTTCATCCTCTTCGTGCTGGCGACCGCGGGCGTCAAAGGGTTCGCCTTCACCCTCGGTGTCGGCACCATCGTCTCGCTGTTCACGGCGGTCGTCTTCACCCAGGCGCTGTTCGGGATCTTCGGCCGCGGCCTGCTCAATCTCTCGCCGCGGTTGCTGGGAGCCAGCGAGGACTCGCGGGTTCGATGGCACTTCAACTTCATCGGCGCCAGTCGCTGGTTCTTCTCGGCCTCCGGCGTGATCCTCGTCGTCGGCGCTCTGTCACTGGCCGGGAACCAGCTCAACTTCGGCATCGACTTCGAGTCCGGGACGCGCCTCAACTTCGCCCCGCAGGAGAAAAACGTCTCGGTCGAGGACGTGAGGGCGGTCCTCGAGGAGGAGGGCCTGGGCGAGTCGGAGATTCAGGAGACCGAGAACGCCGCCTTCGGCAAGGGCTTCCAGGTGCAGACCGGTGAGCTGCAGCCAGGTGGCGTGAGCGAGGTGCGCGCCGCCCTGAACGCGGAGCTGGGCACGCAGCCCGGCAGCTTCGAAAACACCAGCGTTGGGCCGACCTTCGGCGAACAGATCGCGCGCAGCGCCATGTTCGCGATCATCTTCTCGCTGCTGTTGATCTCGGCCTATGTCGCGTTCCGCTTCGAAGCGAAGTACGCGGTGCCGGTGCTGATCGCGGTCGCGCACGACATCCTGATCACCGCCGGGGTCTACTCGCTGGTCGACAAAGAAGTGAGCAGCGGTACGGTCGCCGCCTTCCTGACCATCCTCGGCTATTCGCTCTACGACACCGTGATCGTCTTCGACCGGATCCGCGAGAACGTGCCGCGGATGCCGCGGGCGGCCTTCTCGCAGATCGTCAACCGCTCGATGAGCGAGGTGCTGACCCGCTCGCTGATCACCGGCCTCTCCTCCGTCTTCCTAGTCGGGATGCTGCTCGTCTTCGGCGGCGCCACCCTGCAAGATTTCGCCTTCGCGATGATGGTCGGCATCTTCTCCGGTACCTACTCCTCGATCTTCATCGCCTCGCCGGTGCTGACCGCGTGGAAGGAACGCGAGCCCGGGTTCGTGCGACGCCGCGAGCGGATCGCCTCAGCGGAGGGCAAGGTGCCCGCCTTCGTGGACGACGCCGACCTGGCCCGGCTCGACGGCGAGGAAGCCGCGCAGCAAGCGGAGATCGTGCCCGAGGAGGAAGAGGAAGTCGCGCTTGTCGGCGCCGAGCCGGACTCCGCTGCCGAAGACGGCGACGATCCGGCCACGGCGGAGCGGCGCGAGCGCGACAGACGCCGGCGCGAACGGCGCCAGCAGCGTCGCAAGCACGGGAGGAATCGCTGACCATGGCCCTTGTCGTCTGGTTCACGGTCGGCATCGCCCTCTGGCACTTCACCGTCTTCCTGCCCGACCGCTTCTGGCAGGGCATCGTCGGCGCGCTGATCGGCTCCACGCTGGGCGCGGTCGTCTTCGGCGCGGTCGTCCAGATCGCAAGCGGCAAAGGCTTGGGGGAGACGGATCTCGGAACCGCGCTGCTCGCGGTTCCGGGCGTCCTCGTAGGGCTAGCCGTCGTCTGGGCCGTCGGCGTGCGTCAAGAGCCGCACGAGGCCTAGGCTCCGCTCCGCTCGAGCAGGTCGGCGCGCCAAACATTGCGGTGCGCAAAAGCGCGCACGCGCGAAACGCTCACACGCGTTTTGCGGGGGTTTCCCGAGGGGCTGTTACGGGATAGGCCCCTTTCTTGCCCAAAGACAAAGTTTTTCTTGACTATTAGGGAGGAAAACCCATATGTCTTTGGTCGTCCCCTCAGGGAGGGGGCCGGGGGGCGGGCGACACGCGTCTCCCGATCAGATCAAAGGAAAGGGAAACGAAATGAGCATGAAGCTCAAGGTACTCGGCCTGGGACTCATCGCCGCGATGGCGATGGGCTCCTTCGCCGTCCTCAACGCCTCGGCGAGCGTCAGCGGCCACTTCACGCATGATGCGGCGGGCGGGCACGCGATCATCAAAGGCCTCGAGGGGCCAGGCACCGCCCACCGGGTGAAATTCTCAACCGGTGGAACCCCGATCGAATGCGATGAAGCTCGCTACGAAGGAACAGTGTCCAGCAGCACAGTTACGACATTGGATGTGCTGCCCATCTACAGCAAATGCCACACAGAAGGGGCCGCAGCGGGAAGCGTCGTGGTCGATGTCCGTGGCTGCACGTTCAGGTTCCACAGCAATAGTGGTGCCGCGCCTCATACGCCGGCGACGCACGCCACAACGGGGCTGGTTTGTCCGGCCGGGGTTGACGGCATTCTGGTCACACACCCCAACTGTACGATGCGGATGCCGCCGCAGGCACTGAGCGGTGTTACCTACACAACAACCGTTGAAAACAACAAACATGCGATCACACTCAACGCGACAGTGGGCGGCATAACAGCCCATTACGAGAGCGGGATCTGCATCTTCCTCGGTACAAAACAGACCGGGACCATGAACGGCTCCGCGACAGTGTGGGCCGAGAATACAGCCGGGGAACGCGTCAACATCACAGCAACATAGGCGAGGACTAGCGGCCAAGCGGAATGCCCAGGGTTCAGACTTCTGGACCCTGGGCATTGCAATGGCTCTCGGCGCCTGGTACCGTTCAGGACGACGGCGTACCGGAGTGTGTCCTATAAAGTCTTCGGCTGGGCTTCGACCAGGGGGAATCAGGAATGCGCAGGATTAAGGGGACCGCGGCAGCAATCTGCACGCTGGCGCTATCGGTGCTGCTGATCGCGCCTGCGGGCGCCCATGCGGGGGCGCCGAGCCTTCTCACTCGAATCCCTGAAGATCGGACCGCTTCGGGGGTCGGTGCGGCCGAACTGGAAAATCCGCGCGCTGTGGCCGCCGATCCGGATACTGGCCGCATCTATGTGACGGATCGTCGAAACGCTCGCGTCAGCGAGTACGACGCCTGGGGGCTCTTCGTTAAGGCCTGGGGCTGGGGTGTAGCGGATGGCTCCCCCGAACCGCAGACCTGTGGGCCCGTCGAGCCGGAAGGCAAGCCCGATCCCTCGCTTTGCCGAGCTGGGATCGTTGGCGACGGGGCGGGCCAGTTCGGCCTCCTCGCCGGCGGTATCGCGGTCGACGACGAAGGCAACGTCTGGGTCGGGGACCTCGAAAACCGCCGCATCCAGAAGTTCAGTCCCGCGGGGGACTTTCTGTTGATGCTCGGCGGCGACGTCAACAAGACGAAAGTCACCGCGGGGGCGCCCCAAGCCGAGCGCGACGTCTGCCTCGCCGGTCCTGACGTCTGCGGGGCGGGGACCGCCGGCAGCGGACCTAGCCAGCTGACCATCGGGCACCAAGACTTCATCGCCTACAACCCTGCGCTCGACGCGATTGTCGTAGGCGGCGCCGACCGCATCCAGATCTTCAACCTGAACGGGACCTTCCGCGAACAGATCAACTTCGAAGGCGCGCTGGCCGCTTTCGACGGCAGAACGGTCGAAGGGCTCGACGTCGGTGCGGCCGGCGACATTTACCTCACCGTCCAGGGCCTGCCCGACGTCTACAAGCTGAGCTCCGGGGGTGTACCGCTCGCCCCAGGTAAACCGGGGGAATCGAGCTTCGAGGTAACCTCTCCAGCCGCTGTAGCGGTCGATGTCAACGGCCGCGTTTACGCTGTTGAACGGGTGGCGCTTGCTGCCAGTCACGTGGTTGGCTTCGATGCCTCCGGTGAACTCACAGATGGCATGGCGCCGGCGGACGAATTTGCTCGCGAAGGCGCAAACGACTTGGTCGGACTAAGCAGTAACATGTGCGGTGGTAGCGCCGGGCCGAACCTCTACGTGACTCACTTCGTAGACGGCTCGCATAGCTACGTGAGTCTCTTCGGGCCGCCGCCGGCCGGCTGCGGGCCGCCACCTGAGCGCCCGCCGGAGATCCTCGACCAGTTCGCGACCTCGGCAGGGACCGACAGGGCGACGGTGAAAGCGAGGATCAACCCCCGCTACTGGAACGACACCACCTACTACGTCGAATACGGCACGGGCAAATGCACCGAGGGCGGCTGCACGCTGACCCAGCCGATCCCGCCCGGGGCGCTCCTCACCACCCAGGTCGTGAACGCCCCAATCGACACCGCCGGAGTCCTGCTCGGCGGCCTTTTGCCCGGCACGACCTACCACTTCCGCTTCGTCGCCGACAGCGGCGGCGGGGAGCCCGTCTACGGCATCGACCCCGACGGCAAAGACGGCCCGCAGCTGCCGAGCCCGACCGAAGGCCTGGAAGAGACCTTCACCACCTTCGTCGCGCCCCGGGACCCGGACGCCTGCCCCAACGACGCGCTGAGGAGCGGCCCGGGGGCCAACCTGCCCGACTGCCGCGCCTATGAGCTCGTATCGCCGCTCGACAAAGGCAACACCGACGTCGGCCTCTTGCGCGAACGGCGCTTCACCGAATTGAACCAGGCGGCCCCCTCGGGCAATCGCTTCACCTTCTCCTCGATCGCCGCCTTCGGCGACCCCGAGGGCGGCTCCTATATCTCTCAGTACCTCGCGGGTCGCGATCCGGCGACGGGCTGGGGCACCGAGATCATCTCGCCTGAGCGCACGACGCCCCCGCTCGACGGCGAGATCGCCCTCACCAACGAGTTCAAAGCCTTCACCGAGGACCTCTGTCAGGCCTGGCTTCGCCACAACTCCGCCTCTCGTCTCACGCCCGACGCGGTGCTCGAGTACCCCAACATCTACCGGCGAGACAACTGCGCCGAGCCGCCCACCTACGAAGCGATCACGACCGAGGAACCGCCGACCGTCCCGGCCGACAAATACTCCAACCTGCAGCTGAAGGGGTTCTCAGACGACGGCAGCCACACGATCTACGTCGCCGACGACAAGCTGCACCCCGACGCGCCGGAAGTGGGGGCCGGAGAACTTCTCCTCTACGAGCGAACCGCGGGGCAGACGCGCTTCGTCTGCTACCTGCCGGGCGAGACGCCGACCGGCCCGTGCGCGGCGGGAACCAACGGAATCATCGGCCCCGACTTCTCGATCCTCGACAATGCGATCTCCGCCGATGGCTCGCACATCTTCTGGACGGCCACCGCCGGCTCCTCGGGCCTGGCCAAGGCGGGCCCCCTCTACGTGCGGATCGACGGCACCGAGACCGTGGCGATCTCAGACACGGTGGAACTCGGGGCGCGGGCCTTCTTCTGGACCGCCAGCGAGGACGGCTCGAAGGCGATCTTCGAGATCGCCTCGGGGACGCTTGCCGGCAACCTCTACGAATTCGACGTGGCCACCGAGACGCCGCGACTGATCGCCGAGGACGTCGAGGGCCCGATGGGATTCAGCGAGGACGCCGCGCGGATCTACTTCGCCTCGACGCAGGACCTCGACGACACGGGTCCGGCAGGCGCCGGCGAGCACAATCTCTACCTCTATGAGGCGGGGGAGGGGGGAGGCCCGGGCAGCTTCACCTTCATCGGGGAGCTTGCGACGCAAGACATCGGCGGGATCGGGTCGATCAAACTAGAGGGCCCGCCGACGCCGATCCAGCGCCAGCCGGCGGGGCGCTGGGCGACGGTGAGCGAGGACGGGCGCTTCGCGGCCTTCATGTCCTCGGCGAGCCTGACCGAGCAGGAGAACCGCGACGCGGCAAGCGGCGAACCCTCGGCGGAGGTCTTCCGCTACGACGCCGAGGGAGGCGACCTGCGCTGCGTCTCGTGCAGCCCGACGGGGGCGCGGCCGACGGCGGCGAACATGGGAACCTCGGCCGATCTACGCCTCGCCGCCTCTCGCCTCCCCGGCTGGACGATGAACTTCCACTCCCCCCACGTCCTCTCCACCGACGGGCAGCGGATCTTCTTCGAGAGCATCCAGGCGCTGGTCCCCCGCGACACCAACGGCGCTTGGGACGTCTACCAGTGGGAGGCGCCCGGCAAAGGCAGCTGCTCAGTCGACGACGCCACGTTCGACGCCGACGCCGGCGGCTGCGTGGAGCTGATCTCCTCGGGCAGAAGCCCCGCGGACTCCGAATTCCTCGACGCCGACCCGAGCGGCAACAGCGCCTTCATCGCCACCCAGGCGAGCCTGCTGGGGATCGACTACGGGCTGAACGACGTCTACGCGGCCCGCATCGGCGGCGGCTTCCCCGAACCCGAGCAGCCCGCCGAGTGCGAAGGGGAGGCCTGCCAGAGCCCGCCGCCCCCGCCACCCGCCACCACGCCTGGCTCCTTTTCCCACCACGGCCCGCCCAACCCCAAGGCAAAACCACGCCCGCGGCGCTGCCCGAAGGGCAAACGAAGGGTGCGCCGCGCCGGCAAGGTCAAATGCGTGGCGAAGAAGCGCAAAGCGAGCAAAGGCAGCAAAGGGCGCAAAGCCAGCAAGAGCGGGAGGGCGGCACGATGAGAAGGCTGCACACCATCCTCGCCCTCGCCGCCTGCCTGTGCCTCTTGCCGGCGGCCCCCGCAGCCGCTGACTTCGGCATCGCCAACCCGCGGGTCGAATTCCTAA
>DASQDJ010000252.1:0-2753 GCA_035634215.1 Solirubrobacterales bacterium
TCGTCGGTCCAGTTGGAGGAGCCGCTGTTGCGCAGCGTGGTGCGGATGCCTTCGACTTCAGAGCGGGTGTTGGGGTTTTTCTTGGCGGCGAGGATCGCCGCGGCGCCCGCTACGTGGGGGGCGGCCATGGAGGTGCCGGTCATGGCCCTGTATTCGCCGTTCTTGTAGGCCGAGAAGATGCAGACACCCGGGGCCGCTATATCGACAGCCGAGCCCCAATTGGATCCGTACTCGAAGCCGTTTGAGTCGAACTGCCTCCAAAAAGTGTCATCGACGTCGCCATGGGAAGAGAACGGCGACACCGTGTCCTGACAAGTGGTGGCACCTTTTAGGGATCCGGCCTGGCCGTCGTAGTCGGCGACTGCCGACACGGTGACGACATCGCTGAAGTTAGCCGGATAGTAGTCGTTCGCATCTTTGGCCCAGTTCCCCGCTCCAGCCACAAAGACAACTCCGTTGTTGACCGAAGTTGCGATCGCTTTGCCCAGGGCGGAAACCGCGCCGGGCGTGCTTTCACTCACTTTGCCGGCAATGCTGAGGTTCGCGACCTCGATCTGATTGGCGCGCGCGGCGACCCAGTCGATGCCGGCGAGAAGGTCGGGATCGGAAACGTTGCCTTGCGCTTCTTTCGTCACCTTGACAGCCCACAGGCGAGCGCCTGGAGCAACACCGACTGAACCGAGCCCGTTGTCCTTGGCTCCGATAATCCCGGCGACGTGGCTCCCGTGTCCGAGGAGGTCGTCTCCTGCGCCATCGACGCAGTAAGACTTCCCAGGGGTTTCCGGGTTGTAGTAGGTGCAAAGCGTACGGGAGACCACTCGTAGGTCGGGGTGGTCGTAATCGATGCCCGTATCGATGACCGCGACATCGACATTGGTCTGGACGTCATCGACTTCGTCGATGTCAAGAGTGGGATTTGACAATGCGCCAACGCGTCGGAGACCCGTTGAAGACGTCTGCGCGGCGAGCTGGGTCATGCCAGCACGTGCCACATAGTCGACCGTTGGATCGCTTCGCACTGCCCTCGCCTCCGCCAACGTCAACTCCGCCGAATATCCCTTGATCGCCGTCCCATAGACGTGCCCCAGCTCGGCCCCGCGGTTCTCCTCGTGGCGGTGGGCGACGTTGGCGGGGTGGGCGACGTCGTCCTTCAGGACGACGATGTAAGGGTCGGTGGCCGGCTTCGCGGCCGAGGCGGACGACGCCCACAGAAACGACGCCGCAACGACGAGAAACGCGGCGCACAGCGTGGTGCCCACGCGCGCTCGATCGAGAATCCCCTGCCTAGTCAGCATCCCGCCCCCTTGAAGAACTACGACGTTTACGCCGCCAGGGTAAGCCCGCGCCGCGCGCGGGCGCATAAAGAAAAGATTAAGAAAGCTGGACCCGGCCTTAGGAGTTCGCCACCGAGAGCAGGTACAGCCCCAGGCAGGTGAAGGCGACCATCACGGCCAGCATCCAGTACTGGGAGCGGGCGGCCTGGCGATAGTCGCCCCAGAGGGCCGTCGCGCGGTCGTGGGCGAGCACGAGCCCGACCACGTGGCCGATCACCAGCGCGGCGACCTGGACGTACCAGATGGCGTTCGCGCTGAGGACGCGGTAGTCGATGCCGCCGGACGCCGTGCCGAAGAGATCCGATCCCGTCCCGAGCGGATCGGAGAGCAGATACGTGAACTGCGCCTGCTCCTGGAAGACGAAGGAGCTGAAGTAGTGAGCGACGACGTAGGCGAGCGCGATCGGGATCAGGGTGTGCGCGAAGGCGGAGCGCAGCCGATCGAGCGGCGGGGCGCCCCGAACGCTCGCCATCCCCCGCACGCCGATCTCGTAGACGGCCCAGATCGCCGCGACGCAGAGCACGATGAAGGCGGTGTCGGCGAGCCGCGTCGCGGTCAGCTCGCTCAAGCCGAGGTCGGCCAGCCATTCGCCGACGCTCTCCATCGGCCCTTCGAGCCCGCCCTCCTGGGCGCCGTCGAAGACGGTGAGGCCGAGCGAGGCGATCACGACCGCCGCCGAGGCCGGCAACGTCGCCCACCGACCCGCCGCCGAGAGCGGCTGACGGAAGCCGAAGCGGCCGTCGCGCGCCGCGAACGCGCCCAGCGACGCGAACATCCCGAAGTAAACCGAGAAGAGCTCACCCCGCTCGCACCACTTCTCGACCCCGAAGACGCCCATCATCGCCAGCGCGTAAACGGTGTAGACGAGGGCCGCGACGGCCGCGTCGTCCGGCGAGACCGCCACGGCGATGCCGCCGCTCGGTCCGTAGACGATCTCGAGCCAGACGAAGGCTACGAGGCCGATCGCCGCCGGCCAGCGGCCCAGCCTCTCTGGATAGGCCAGGTGCGGCGGCCGCTGACCCGCGATCGCGGCGAAGGCCCCGCCGACCGCCCGGCCGATGGCCCGCCAGGGATTGAAGGGCCGGAAGACGTCGCCGAGCAGCACGCTCAGCACCGGGAACCCGAGCCAGACCGTGTAGAAGACGAAGGTGATCGCGAAGTTGCGATCGGGCGCGGTCGTCCCCTCCAGGCCCGCGTAGACGGCGACCCCGAGGAGGAAGACGCCGATCGCCCCGCACAGGGCCTGCAGCGGGGCGCCCAGCACCACTCGCGAGAGCGCCGCCCCATAGGGGCGCCAGCGATCGTCCTCGAAGCGGGGCTCCCGCCACGCCACCGAGAGGGCGAAGAACGAGGCGTTCAGGACGTTCGAGGCGCCCCACGCGAACAGCCACGCGGGGATCGGCAGATCCTCGCGAGCGA
>DASQDJ010000253.1:0-18094 GCA_035634215.1 Solirubrobacterales bacterium
GCAGCGAGACGGCGCTGACGAAAGCGTCGCGGCGCGGGCTCTCGACCAGCGCCCGGTTGGCGAGCATCAAGAGCTCGGCCGGGTCGCTCGTGTTCGCCGCGAAGGCGCCGAGCCTGGCGCGGACGAACGTGGCGAGCTGGGCGGCCTTGGGCCCGTGGCCGACCACGTCGCCGACGATCGCCACCGAGGAGTCGCCGGGGACGTCCACCAGCAGGAAGAAGTCTCCCGAGACGCCGAGTTCGGAGGGGACGAAGGCGGTGGCGAATTCGGCGCCCCGGACCTCCGGCAGCTCGGCCGGCGCCAGCGCCGCCCGGATCGCCTCGAGTTCCTCGGCGGAGTGTTCGAGGCCGGAAAGGCGCGCTCTGACCACATACGCCGCCACCGCGACGGCGACCAAGACGACAAAACCGACCAAAATCGACGCCGCCAGCGCGCTCATCGCGCCTCCTCGGTGGGAAGTTCCAGCCCGGTCGATTGCCGAGCGGTACGGCGCTCGCTTCGATCGTAGCGCCGCCCTCGCGCTCAGGCCAGACCTGGGTGTTTTCGAACCGCGCCGGCGCCGTCAGCGGCACAGGGTCATCTCGGCTCGAGGTAGAAGATCTCCGCGCAGACGTCCTCGTGCGTGTCCATCCCGCTCGTGAACGCGCGCACTTTGCGTTTCAGGACCCGTTCGACGGCGGAGCGGAACTCGTCCTCGGTGGCGTGCTGGAAGTAGAGGCGGGTGTCGCGCATGCGCTGGTGCTCGCCCATCTCGACCAGCTTGCGCTCGGCGGGAGTGAAGGTCTCTTCCAGCGTGCAGATCAACGTGTCGGGGCCGGCGAAGTCGCTGCGGGCCTTGGTCGGGCCGCGCCCGAACTGCTCCTTGTAGAGGCGGACCATTTCCCGCGAGACCTCGGCGAGGGCCGTGTCCGCGGCGCGGCCGCCCCCTTCCCCGCCGTTCGCGTCGAGCATGGCCTTCTCGTACCCCTTTCTCGCGAGCCGAACCGACTGCCCTTGTCGCCGCGACAGTCGGTCGGTAAGGTGGTCGAGACGCTGAGAACGGAAAGGTCGAAGCGTCCCCGTCAACAGGGAGAACACGATCTCGGCGGCGAGCCGAGGCCAGGGCTTCCGTGAGCATCTCCGGAAGGCGTCCCATGCACCGTTGCCCATGAAGGCTTTCAACCTCCGCCAGCGCGAAGCCGCGCCGCGCTGTCATGAGATCCAAATAGAGGGCGAGCTCGATCTCGCTGTCGCCGAGCGGCTCTGGCAGACCCTGGGCGAGGCCCTTCGCGAGCATGACGAGGTGCTGGTGGACCTCGCCGGTTGCGAGTTCATCGACTCGACCGGCATCGCCATGCTCGTGCGCGCCCACAACGAGTCGGAGGCCCGCGGCCGCCGATTCGTCGTGCACAGTGCCTCGCGCCAGGTCCTTCGAGTCCTCGAAGTCACCGGCCTGACGGAGAACGGGCTGGTGTTCGAGAGCCAGGAGCGGGCGCTGGCGGGCCGTTGACCCGGGCCGGCCGCCGCGGATCTTGAAGCGGAAGGGGTGGGATTCGAACCCACGAGCCCCCTTACGAGGGCCAACGGTTTTCGAGACCGCCCCGTTCAACCACTCCGGCACCCTTCCGAGTCGATCTGGGCCGGATTCTACGAGCCGGCCGCCTCGCACGGCTCGAGGCCGTCGGCGGCGCGCCGATCGTCGGCGGGGCTGCCTACGGAGCGGAGAGGGTGGGATTCGAACCCACGAGGCGGGTTAACCCCGCCCACGCGATTTCCAGTCGCGCTCCTTAAGCCACTCGGACACCTCTCCAGGTGCCTCAAGGGTATTGGCTCAGGCGCTGGGCGGCGGCACGCGCCGCGCCGCGAAGAACTCGCGCAGGAGCGTCGCGCACGCCTCCTCCATCACGCCGGCGGAGACCCGCGGGCGGTGGTTGAGGGCAGGCTCGGCGAGGACGTCGAGGACGCTGCCGGCGGCGCCGGCCTTCGGGTCGAAGGCGCCGAAGACGACGGCCGGGACGCGGGCGAGGACGATCGCGCCGGCGCACATCGCGCACGGCTCGAGGGTGACGTAGAGGGCGGTGCCGGGCAGCCGCCAGCCGCCGAGCGCCGCGGCGGCGGCGCGGATGGCGAGGACCTCGGCGTGCGCGGTGGGGTCGCGGCGCAGCTCCCGCTCGTTGCCGGCGGCGGCCAGCGGCTCGCCGTCGCGGGCGACGACTGCCCCGATCGGGACGTCGCCGTGCTCCTGGGCCTCGCGGGCCCGCTCCAGCGCCAGGCCCATGAGGCGGCGGTGGACCGCGTCGAGCGACTCGTCCGGCATCGATCGGAGAGTATGTGCAGCCAAGACTTCGCGGGCTGGCCGGTGTTTGCCTGATAGCCCGCCGTTCGCACCGGCCGGCGCCGCACAGATGAACCACCGCCTCAGCACCTTCTCCGCCCTCGTCCTGCTCGGCCTCGGCGCCGCCCAGGGCAGCGCCGGCGCGGCCGCCGGCCTCTCGCCGGCCCGCGGCTTCGTCCCCCGCGAGGTGATCGTCAAGTTCGAGGCCGACGCCGGGGCGCGGACCGTGAAGCTGCCGGCGGGGGTCGGCGTGCGCCGCGCCGCCGCCGTCCTCGACCGCAGCCCCGCCGTCGCCTACGCCGCGCCCAACTACGTCGCGAGCGCCTCCGCGCCGACTCCCTTCCTCACCGCCACCGGGCTTCCGAACGACCCGGGGCCGATCGAAGGGCCGCCGGGGCCGCCCGGCGGCTGGGTTTCGCTGCAGGGGAACTTCTTGCCGTGGTCCGGCGCGACCGGCCAGCTGCCGACCTCGCCGGGCGGGATCGACGCGCTCGGCGCCTGGCGCAACCTGCGCGCCGCGGGCCGGCCCGGCGGACGCGGCGCCGTCGTCGCGGTGCTCGACACCGGGGTGGCGTACCGCTCGCTGGGAAAGCGCGTCCGACGCAGCCCCGACTTCGGCCGCGGGCAGTTCGTCCCGGGCCACGACTTCGTCAGCGGCGACCGGCTGCCGCTCGACCACAACGGCCACGGCACTCACGTGGCGGGCACGATCGCCGAGAGCACCGACAACGGCGTCGGCCTGGTCGGCCTCGCCCATGGCGCCAGGCTGATGCCGGTGCGCGTGCTCGACAAGCACGGCAGCGGCGAGGCAGCCGAGATCGCCCGCGGCATCCGCTTCGCCGTGAACCACGGCGCCGACGTCATCAACATGAGCTTCAACTTCGGCTGCGGCAAGCGCGTGCCCTCGATCAACGAAGAGCTGCGCCGGGCCTATCGCGCCGGCGTCGTCGCGGTCGCCTCGATCGGCAACCTCGGCGCCGAGACCTGCGTCTCCCCGCCGGCGACGGGGCCGCGCGTGATCGGCGTCGGCGGCACCACGGAGGGCGGCTGCCTGGGCAGCTACTCGCTCACCGGCCGGGACATCGACTTGGTCGCGCCGGGCGGCGGCGTGGCGACGGTCGGCTGTCCGTCGGTCGCGGCGCGGCCGATCTACCAGGTGACGCTGAGGGGCGGCGACACCCGGCGCTTCGGCGAGCCCGGCAGCTACGTCGGCACGTCGATGGCCGCCGCCCACGTCTCGGGCCTCGCCGCGCTGGTGCTCGCCAGCCGCCTCCTCGGGCCGGAGCGGACGCCGGCCGCCCTGGTCGACCGGGGGACGCGCCGGCGGCGCAACACGGCGCGGGACCTCGGCCTGCCTTCGACCCGGCAGGGCGCCGGGCTGATCGACGCCGGGCGGGCGACCGCACCGCTGCCCTGAGGAATCCCTTAAGTGGTGCGGACGATCATCACGCTGCAAGGCGCGTGATGGGAGACGTTGTTCGGCACGCTGCCGAGCAGAAAGCGCCGAGTGCCGGTCATGCCTTTGTTGCCGACGACGATCAGGTCTGCCTTGGTCTCCTCGGCGACCCCGAGGATCGCCTCCCCCGGGTTCCCCTCGACCGGGTGGGTCTGGACCTGGACCCCTTCCTTGCGCGCCTCCGCCGCCGCGGCGTCGAGGGTGAGGTTGACGTCCTCGCGCGGGCCGACGACGTGCTGCACGTCGGCCGGCACTCCCTGCTGCTCGTCCTGGAGGCGGCGGCCGGAGACGGGCTCGAAGGCGCTGACGATGCTGAGTTCCGCGCCCGAGAGCTTGGCGAGGTCGGTGGCCTGGCGCACGGCCTCCGCGGCGGTCTCAGATCCGTCCGTTCCAACCACGATGCGAGTGAACACGCCGCCTCCTGTCGTCGTCGCCTTGCGGGCGGGCCGATACTAACGCCCGTCCTGCCGGGTGGGGATGCCGCGGAAGCCGTCGCCGATCGTCTCGGTCGGCGTCGTCGTCAACCGCACGATCGCGATCGCCATCGAGGCGAGCAGGCAGGCGACGAGCACGATCATCCCGACTTTCCAGCTGGTTGGCACCGGCGGAAGCCTAGAGGGGCGCCTCTACACTCGAACGACGATGCGGGAGGAGGAGATCGCCGACGGCGTCTGGCTGCTGCGCGGGGAAGTGCGGCGGAGCATGAACGTCTACTTCCTGCGCGACGGCGACGGGGTCGTCCAGTTCGACGCCGGCACGAAGGCGATGGCGCGGTCGGCGCGGCGGGCCGCGGAGCGGCTCGGCGGCCTGAAGCGAGTCGTGCTCGGGCACGCCCACGCCGACCACCGCGGGACGGCGCCCTCGATGGGCGCGCCCGTCTTCTGCCATCCCGACGAGGTGGCGGACGCCGAAAGCGACGCGTCGGTCACTCCGTACATGGACCTCTCGCGGCTGCCGGTCGCTCCCGTGCGCTGGATCTACCCGCTTTTGCTGCGCCGGTGGGACGGCGGCGCCGTGAAGATCTCCGGGACGGTCGAGGAGGGAGACGAGGTCGCCGGCTTCCGAGTGCTCCACTTCCCGGGCCACGCTCCAGGCCTGATCGGCCTCTGGCGCGAGCGCGACCGGGTGGCGCTGGTCAGCGACGTCGTCTACTTCGTCGACTCCGCCCGCCTGCGCCCCCTTCCGCACGGAGAGGCCAGCGTCCCGCACCCCGCCTGGGCGCTGGACCACGCGGAGGCGAAGGAGTCGGTGCGGCGCCTGGCGGCGCTCGAACCGGCCCTGGTCGGGGCGGGCCACGCCGAGCCGCTGCGCGGCCCCAACCTGCGCGAGGTCCTCGAGAGGGCGGCCGAGAAGCACTAGGAGGGGCACCTGGCCTCGCCGCGCCACGGCGGGCGGCTGTCATAGGTTGCCCTCTCTGATGATCGGGACCTACGTCTCGGCGGCGCTGATCTGCGCCGCCTCGCTTTTGGTCGGGCGCGCGCTGCTGGTCGTCGCCGGGCGGGAGGCGTGGTCGTGGCTCGCCCCCGCCGCTGGCTTCGGCGCGATCCTCACGGTCACCGGAGTGCTCGCCCGGGCTCCCGGCCACGGCACCTCGGCGACGCTGGGGCTCGCGCTGCTGGTCGTGGTCGCCGCGGCGGTCGTCCTCTGGGCTCGTCCGCCGTTCGACCGCGAGGCGCTGCGCCAGGCGCTGCCGGTCGCGCTCGTCATAGCCATCGTCCTCTCGATCCCCTTCGCGATCACGGCGCGCTGGGGCCTGCTCGGGGTCGGCTTCAACAACGACCTCGGGCTGCATCTGGCCTGGGCGGAGTGGCTGCGCGGCGGGGCCGGGCCGACGCCGGAGCCGGGCTACCCGCTCGGCCCGCACGGCCTCGCCGTGGCGGTGGCCGCGGTGCCGGGGATCGGCCTGGGGCAGGCATTCGTGGGCGAGATCTTCGCGATCGGGGTGCTGACCGGCCTCACGGCGCTCGGCGCCCTGGGCGACCTGCGGCCGGGTCGGCGCCTGCTCGCCGCCGTGCTCGTCGCCGTCTCCTATCTCGGCGCCTCCTACTTCGCGCAGGGCGCCTTCAAGGAGACCGCCGAGGCGCTCTTCGTGCTCGCCTTCGCGGTCGGGCTCTTCGGGATCGACCGGTCGCGCCGTCGATCCGGCCCCCGACGGGGCGACGACGCCAGTCCGAGCGACGTTCTCGTCGCGTCGGCCGGGAGGGTCGACGCTGTCGCGTGGATTCGCCTGGCGCTGCCCTACCTGGCGCTGGCCGGCGGCATCTTCTTCGCCTACAGCTTCGCCGGCCTCGCCTGGCCGCTGGCGATCCTGGTCCTCTGGAGCCTCACGCTGCCCCCCGTGCGCGCCGCCCTGGCGCCGCGCCGGCTGCTGCGACTGCTCCTCCGACCCGCGACGCTGGCGGCGATCGCCGTGCTCGCCGGCCTCGGCGTCGCGGCGACCCTGGTTGGGCCGTTCGGCTTCGTGCACACCTTCAACAAAGTCGCCGGCACGAACACCTACGGGCCGGTCTCGCCGATCGAGGCGCTTGGCGTTTGGCCGGCGTCCAACTACCGCCTCGACGCGCCGGGCGGCGCCAAGCTGCCGGCGCTCGCCGGCGCGATCGGCGCCCTCGCGGTCGCCCTCGGCGCCCTCTGGTGGGCGCGGCGACGCGAGCTAGCCGTGCCGTTGGCGCTCGGCGCCTGCGCTCTGCTCTACCTCGCCTCGCTGCCGTTCAGCGGCGACTACTCGCAGGCCAAGGCGCTGATGATCGGCGCGCCGCTGGCGATGCTGGTCGCGGTCCGGCCGCTGCTGGTGGAGTCCGCGGGGCGTGGCCGAGGTTCCTCCCGCCAGGCGGCAGAAAGCTCAGCGACGCTTCTACCCCGCCTCGGCTGGGCCGCGCTCGCCGTCCTCTTCGTCGGCGGCGCCGCCTACTCGAGCCTCCTCGCGCTGCGCGAGGCGCCGGTCGGGCCGGCCGGGCACGGCGGCGAGCTGCGCGCCTTCCTGCCGATCGTCCACGGCAAGCCGGTCCTCTACGCGGGCCAGGATCGCTACGCGGCCTACGAGCTGATGGGCGCGGACACCCACGTGCCGATCGTCGAGTTCCCCGACCCGGAAGTCTCCGAGAACCCCGAGAAGCCGTTCGACACCGGCGACGCCTACAGCCCGATCGACTTCGACTCGTTCTCGCGGGGCACGCTCGACCGCGTCCCCTACGTGGTCACGGGGCGGGCCGCCTGGAACAGCAAGCCGCCGCCCAACTTCCGCCGCGTCGCCGCGACCGAGTCCTACCTGCTCTGGGAGCGCACCGGCGAGACGCCGGAGGACCGCCACGTCCTGCTCGAGGGCACCGACGCGGGCGCCTGGGCAGGCTGCGCTTCGCCCGAGATCCGGATCCTGCTCGCCAGCGGCGGTCGCGCCGCGCTCTTCCCGACGCCGGCGATCGGCCGCAAAGAAGCGTGGCGCGAGGGCCACGTGCTCGGCGTCGGCGAGACCGCCTCGCAGGAGATCGAGCTTCCCGCCGGCCGCTGGCGCCTCTCGCTGCAGTACTTCTCGCCCTTCGAGCTGACCCTGAGCGCCCCCGGCTTCCGCCGGGAGCTGAAGGCGGCGCTCGACGGCCAGCGGCCCAACACGATCAGCCTCGCCAACGACGGCCAGTTCTGGCCGGTCGGCGAGATCGTCAGCCGCGGTGGCCGCGTCCGCTTCGAGATCGCCGCCGCCGAGCCGACGACGCTGCAGCGGCTGAGCGGCTACGCCGGCAAGGCCCAGGTCGGCAGCCTCGTCGCGGTCCCGGCGGAGCCGCACCGCACCGTGCCGCTCGCGCAGGCGTGCGACGAGTGGATCGACTGGTACGAATCGGAAGCGGCGCCCTAGCTAAGAGGCGGCCTTGGCGGCCATGCGCTCGGGGGTGGGCCGCACCACGTCCCAGACCAGGCCGGCCTTCTCCAGCATCCAGATCACCGCCGCCGAGACGTCGACCTGCCAACGGCCGAGCCCATGCACGGCGGAGGTCGGGAAGGCGTGGTGGTTGTTGTGCCACGCCTCGCCGAGGGTCGGCAGCGCGGTGAGCCACAGGTTGCGCGACTCGTCGGTGGTCTCGAAGTCGCGCCGGCCGAAGGTGTGGCAGAGCGAGTTGATGCTGTAGGTGAAGTGGTGCAGGACGAAGACGCGGACCAGGCCGCCCCAGAGGATCCCGGTCGCCGCCGCGAACAGCGTCCCGCCGATGATCCAGCCGATCAGGCCCGGCAGGAGCAGGCCGAGGATCGCCCAGTAGATGAAGGTGCGGTCGACCCAGCTGATCACCGGGTCCTCGCGCAGGTCCGGCGCGAAGCGTTCCTTGTTGCCGCGCTGGGTGTGGATGAAGAGCCAGCCCATGTGCGCGTGGTAGAGGCCCTTCAGCGCGCCGCGCAGGCCGCCGCCGTGGTCGACGTGAGGGCTGTGCGGGTCGCCGTGTTCGTCGGAGAAGGTGTGGTGCTTGCGGTGGTCGGCGACCCAGGAGATCACCGGCCCCTCGATCGCCGCCGAGCCGAGGATGCCGAGCAGGCCGCGCAGCCACGGGTGCGTCTTGAAGCTGCGGTGGGTGAGGTGGCGGTGGAAGCCGACCGTGATCCCCAGCCCGGTCAGCAGGTACATGCCGAGGAAGAGGAAGACGTCGCTCCAGTGCAGGGCGCTCCCCCAGACCTGCCAGGCGGCGAAGCCGAGCGCCAGGAACGGGATCAGCGTGACCAGGCCGGTGATGATCCGGTCCCGCGTCTCGTTCTCAACCGGCTGTATGTCGGAGGGAAGAGGTCCGCTGCCTGACATCGTCTCGATGATACGTCGGTTCCCCCTGGCCTTGCGGCCAAACGCGAAGGTGGGCGGCCGAGGCCAGGCTGGACGAGCGCGACCGGGTACGGATAGGGTCCGCGCCGATGCCGTTCGCGACGACCGAGCCACTGCGCCGGGAGATCGAGACGCACCTCCCCGAGCGCCCCTTCAGCGTCGAGTTCTGGGACGGGACGCGGCTGCCCTCGACCGCCGGCGGCGGGCCGACCTTCCAGGTGCGCTCGCCGCGGGCAGCCGCCCACGTGCTGCGCGCCCCGGGCCAGCTGGGGCTGGGTCGCGCCTACGTCAGCGGCGAGATCGAGGTCGACGACATCGACGCCGTGATCGAGGTGCTCGACGGCTGGCAGCCGCCGCCCCTCGACGGCGCCGCCAAGCGGCGGCTGCTGTTAGCCGCGGTCCGTGCCGCCGGCTTGACCAAGCCGCCGCCCCGCCCCACCGCCGAGCTGCGGCCGAGCGGCCGCGCCCACAGCAAGGAGCGCGACGCCCGCGCCGTCCGCCACCACTACGACGTCTCCAACGACTTCTTCTCGCTCTTCCTCGACGACTCCAAGACCTACAGCTGCGCGATCTTCTCGCGCGGCGCGGAGACCCTCGAGGAGGCGCAGTTCGAGAAGCGCGAGACGGTCTGCCGCAAGCTGGCGCTGAAGGAGGGGGAGCGCGTCCTCGACGTGGGCTGCGGCTGGGGCAGCTTCCCGATCCACGCGGCGAAGGAGCACGGGGCGCGGGTGGTCGGCATCACCCTCTCCCCCGCGCAGGCCGAGGAGGCGCGGCGGCGGGTCGAGGAGGCGGGGGTGGCCGACAAGGTGGAGATCCGCCTCATGGACTACCGCGACCTGCGCGGCGAGCGCTTCGACGCGATCGCCTCGATCGGCATGGTCGAGCACGTCGGCGAGGCCCAGATCGACGTCTACGCGCGCACCCTCGCCGGCCTGCTGGAGCCGGGCGGGCGGCTGCTCAACCACGGCATCGCGCGGCTGCGCCACACCGACCCCGAGGCGGGGCCGTTCTCGGAGCGCTACGTCTTCCCCGACGCCGAGCCGCTCCACCTCTCGCGAGTGCTGCTGGCGCTGGAGCGGGCCGGCTTCGTCACCCGCCATGTCGAGGACTTCGGCGACGACTACGCCGAGACGCTGCGCCACTGGGCCCGCCGCCTCGACGAGAACCGCGACGAGGCGCTGCGGCTAGCCGGCCCCGAACGGCTGCGCGTCTGGCGCCTCTACCTGCGGATGGCGCGCAACGGGTTCGAGAGCGGCTTCCTCTCGATCTACCAGGCGCGCTGCACCCGCGCCTAGGCGGCCAGGGGTGCCGCGCAGACCTGGAAGCCGAAGCGGCGCGCCAGTCTCTGGCCATCCGGGAAGGGCTGCCCGGCTTCCACGAACGCGGTCGGGTCGCGCTTCGCCTCCTGCACGTCGTCGTACCAGGCGCTGAGGAAGTCCAGTACCTCGGGCACGTCGCGCTGGGGCAGGACGAGGATGCGGATCGCGCGGATCTCGTATTCGACCCGTGGCGCCATCTCCTCGACCAGCCTGGCGGCGGCCCGCGGGGAGTCGGTGGCGCGACGCAGGACGGGCTCGATTTCGCGGTGGATGCGCCGGTCGATCCGCCGGCAGCGGGCGTCGGCTTCCTCGACGTAGGCGGCTCGCTCCCTCTCGTAGGCCGCCTGGCCCCTCTCCTCTTTCGAGGGCGGCCCTTCGTCGCCACCGCAGCCGGCGATCGGGCCGAGCGCCATAGATGCGACCAGCGCCAGTTGGAGGGTCCGCCGCATAACGGCGAAGCAGATTACTAATCGATCTTTTTCTAAAGAGGGAAGCCCGCCTCGACCGTCTCAATCGCCCAGTCGGCGCCGGCCTCGCGCAGCTGCTCGACCGAGTACTTCCCGGTCGCCACGCCGACCACCTCGATGCCGGCGCCGTGGCCCGCGCGCACGTCGCGCGGGGTGTCGCCGGCCGCGATGCAGGCGGCGGGATCGAGCGCGCCCCCCGAGACCAGCTCCGCGCGGCGCAGAGCGGCCCTCGTCACCTCGGTGCGGTCCGACGAGTCGGAGCCGTAGCCGCCGAAGCTGAAGAAGCGGTTGAGGCCGGCGCGGGAGAGCTTGATATGAGCGGCCGCCTCGACGTTGCCGGTGACCAGCCCGAGCAGCAGGCCGGCGTCGATCAGGCGGTCGAGCAGCGGCTCGACGCCGGGCATGACGCGGTAGCCGCTCGACTCGCGCACCGTGGCCGGGAGGTGCTTGAGGTAGGCGCCGATCGCCCGCGCCCGCTCTTCGGCGCCGCCCTCGCGGCCGACCGCCTCGCGAAAGACGATCGCGGCGATTTCCGGGTCGGTCATGCCGGCGTCGGTCCGTTCGTGGACGTTCGCGTCGACCCCGTAGAGCTCCGCGAAGGCGCGCTGCCAGGCGGCGCCGCCGGCGCCGCCCGTGACGAGAATCGTGCTGTCGATGTCGAAGAGCACGGCGCGGATGTCGCGCCGCTCACTCACCGACGAGGTCCTTCTGGCTCAGCCAGTAGAGCAACCCGAGGGCGGGCAGGACGACGATCGCCGCGACCGCGAAGACGACCATCACCGCGGTCAGAGTCGGGTCGGGCGCCGCCGATTGGCCGATCTTCAGCGAGGTCGGCAGCAGGTAGGGGAACTGGGCGACCCCCCAGCCCCAGACGACCGCGACCACGGCGCCGGCCGAGAGCGGTCGCAGCCCGCGCCGGGCGCCGCCGGCCAGCAGCACGAGCGCGGCCAGCCCGCAGAGCGCCGAGCCGGCGACGAGCGGCAGCCCCTCGGCGACGAGGCGGTCGTAGAGGTACGGCGCCTCCTCCTGCAGAACGAAGCCCGCGCCGACCGCGAAGAGCCCCGCGACGATGCCGGCAAGCAGGGCGCGGTGCTCGAAGTAGTCCTCGAGGTCGGCGTCGCCGGCGCGGCGGGCGTCGGCGACGAGGAAGACGGCGGCCAGGTAGGCGCCGGTGGCGACGAAAAGCGCTCCGATCGTCAGCGGCAACGGGTCCAGCCAGCTGGCAAAAGGCGCGCCACCGCCCTCGGCCGGGACGTTGCCGGCGGCGACGGCGCCGACCACGGTCCCCATGAAGAACGGGGTCAGCAGCGAAGAGAAGGCGAAGACGGCACCCATCGCCCGCCGCTGGGGCAGCCCCCGAATCGAGCTGCGAAAGGCGAAGCCGGCGCCCCGCAGCACGATGCCGACCACCGCCAGCGCCAGCGGCACGTAGAGGGTCGAGGTGAGCGCCCCGAAGGCCTCCGGGAAGGCGGTCCAGAGGACGACGATGATGAAGATCAGCCAGACGTGGTTCGCCTCCCAGACGGGAGTGAGCGAGCGCTGGATCAGGGCTCGCGGCCGCTCGCCCCGCTCGGCGCCTCCAGCGAGGAGGTCCCAGAAGCCGCCGCCGAAGTCGGCGCCGCCGAACAGGGTGTAGAGGGTCGCGCCGATCCAGAGGATCGCCGCCGCGGCGTCGGCCTTGCTCACGCGCCAACCCCCGAGGGGCCGTAAGGCGCTTCGGCGAGGTCGGCGTCGCCCTCCTCGCGCCAGCGGCGCGACATCGCCCGCAGCACCAGCACGAGACCGGTGCCGAGTCCGGCATAGAGGAGCACGACGCCGGCGAAGGCGAACCAAATCCCCTCCGCCTCGGTCACCGCTTCGGACGTGCGCATGTAGCCCTGGACGATCCAGGGCTGGCGACCGACCTCGGTGACGATCCAGCCGCACCACATCGCGACGACGGCGGCGGCGCCCGACGCCGCGACCGCGCGCAGGAACCAGGGCGTGGCGGGCGGGCCGCGGCGCCGCCACCAGGCGATCGCCAGCCAGGCGGAGAGCCCCAGGAGGCCGAAGCCGATCCCGACCATCGCGTCGAAGGCGAGGTGCAGCATGGTGTTGGCGGGCGGCCGCTCGTCGGGTGGGATGTCCTCGAGGCCGGTCACCACGGTGTCGGTGCTGAAGCCGACCAGCCACGAGTTGAGGCCCGGGATGCCGATCCCTCCCTTCACGCCCTCGTCGGTGCAAATCCCGCCGAGGTACTCGGTCTGGTCGGGGCCGGTCTCCCGCACGCACTCGAAGCCGGCGAACTTGGCCGGCTGGTCCTCGGCAACCGAGCGGGCGGCGACGTCGCCGACGTAGATCTGGACCGGGGTCGCGATCGCCGCCACGGTCAGTGGGATCAGCAGGCCGAGCCGGTGCAGGCGGTCGCGCCGCCCCCGCAGCATCCCGACCGCGTAGACCGAGGCGACCAGGAAGCCGGTGACCATGTAGGCGGCGAGGATCATGTGCGGCACCTCGTAGTGCCAGGCGCCGTTGAAGATGACCTCGAGCGGGTCGGTTTCGACCACCTTCCCGGCGGCGTCGAGCGTGAACCCCCCCGGCTGGTTCATCCAGGCGTTGGCGCTGACCACCGAGAAGGCGCCGCCGACGCCGGTGATCACCATTGGCACGCCCGACCAGAAGTGCGCCCAGTCGCCGAGCCGTTTCCAGCCGTAGATGTAGATGGCGAGGAAGATCGCCTCGACGAAGAAGAAGATGCCCTCGATAGCGAAGGCGATGCCGAAGGCGTCGCCGAAGCGCTCCATGAAGCGCGGCCAGAGCAGGCCGAACTCGAAGCTGAGCACGGTGCCGCTCACCGCGCCGACCGCGAAGGTGACCGCCATCGCCTTCGACCAGCGCCGCGCCAGGCGCAGCGCCTCGGCGTCGCCGCGCCTCAGCCCCAGCCAGTTGGCGACGAGGATGATCGCCGGAAAGGCGACCCCGATGCAGGCGAGCACGATGTGGAAGGCCAGCGTGAAGGCCATCAGCTGGCGCGCCGCGAGCAGGTTGGACTCCGACGCCGCGAGCGGGAGGGCGTCGAGCGGCACGCCTAAGCCCCCGGTGTCTCCGGCTCCGCCCGCGCCGCGCGATAGCGGCGGATCAGCGCGTTGGTCGAGCTATCGTGGCGCAGCTCGGGCTGCTCGGCGGCCCGCAGCTCCGGGACGATCGCCTTGGCGAGCTGCTTGCCGAGCTCGACCCCCCATTGGTCGAACGAGTCGATCCCCCAGACGGCGCCCTGGACGAAGGTGCTGTGCTCGTAGAGGGCGACGAGACTCCCGAGCGTGCGGGGGTCGAGCCGCTCGGCGAGGATCGTGTTCGAGGGCCGGTTGCCCTCCATGACCCGGTGCGGGACGACCTCCTCGGCGGCCCCCTCCTCGCGCACCTCCTCCGCCGTCCTGCCGAAGGCGAGCGCCTCGCCCTGGGCGAAGACGTTGGAGACGAGCAGGTCGTGGTGCTCGCCGAGCGGGTTCAGCGAGCGCATGAAGCCGATGAAGTCGCAGGGCACCAGGCGCGTGCCCTGGTGGAGCAGCTGGTAGAAGGAGTGCTGGCCGTTGGTCCCCGGCTCGCCCCAGTAGATCGCGCCGGTGTCGTAGTCGACGCGGGCGCCGTCGAGCGTCACGTGCTTGCCGTTCGACTCCATCGTCAGCTGCTGCAGGTAGGCGGGGAAGCGGTGCAGGTACTGGTCGTAGGGCAGCACCGCGCAGGTCTCGGCCCCGAAGAAGTCGGCGTACCAGACGGCGAGCAGGCCGAGCAGGGCCGGCAGGTTGTCCTCCAACGGCGCGGCACGGAAATGCTCGTCCATCGCGTGGAAGCCGGCCAGCAGCTCGGCGAAGCGCTCGGGGCCGATCGCCAGCATCGTCGAGAGGCCGATCGCCGAGTCCATCGAGTAGCGGCCGCCGACCCAGTCCCAGAAGCCGAACATGTTGTCGACGTCGATGCCGAACTCGGCGACGCCCTCCGCGTTGGTCGAGACGGCGACGAAGTGCTTGGCGACCGCTGCCTCGTCGCCGCCGAGGCCCGCCACCGCCCAATCGCGGGCGGTGCGGGCGTTGGTCATCGTCTCCAGCGTCGTGAAGGTCTTGGAGGAGACGACGAAGAGCGTCTCGGCCGGGTCGAGGTCGCGGGTGGCCTCGGCGAAGTCGGTGCCGTCGACGTTGGAGACGAAGCGGAAGGCCATCTCGCGGCGGCTGTAGTGGCGGAGCGCCTCGTAGGCCATCGTCGGGCCGAGGTCGGAGCCGCCGATGCCGACGTTGACGACGTTGCGGATGGGCTTGCCCGTGTGGCCGGTCCACTCGGCGGAGCGGACCCGATCGGCGAAGGCGGCCATGCGGTCGAGCACCCCGTGGACCTGCTTGACGACGTCGTTCCCGTCGACGAGGAGCGAGCGCTCGCGCGGCATCCGCAGCGCGACGTGGAGGACCGAGCGGTCCTCGGAGACGTTGATCCGCTCGCCGCGGAACATCGCCTCGCGGCGCTCTTCGACGCCGCGCTCGCGCGCCAGGTCGCCCAGCAGGGCGAGCGTCTCGGCGACGACCCGGTTCTTCGAGTAGTCGAGGTAGAGGCCGGCCGCCTCGGCGACGAGCCGCTCGCCGCGCGCGGGGTCGGTCGCGCAGAGGTCGCGCAGGTGGCGGCCGCGGACCTCGTCGAAGTGGCGCTCCAGCGCCGTCCAGGCGGCGGTCTCGCGAAGCGGGATCACGAGGCGACCCTACCGTCAGGGCTCGATGCGGGTGACGGTCCCGTCGCCGTTGTTAGCGACCCACACGGCGCCCTCGCCGACCGCGACCGCTCCCGGCCTGGGGCCGACGTCGATCGGCTCGCCGACCGTCTCGCCGCTCTCCATCTCGATGCGGCTGACCGTGCCGTCGCCGGCGTTGGCGACCCAGACGACGCTGGTGCCGGCGTCGATGCCGCCGGGGCGGTCGCCGACCTCGATCGGCACGCCGAGGCGGCTACGAATCGAGGGGTCGACCCGGGACACCGTGTCGTCGCGCGTCGTCGCCACCCAGACGAAGCCCCCGCCCACCGTGATGCCCGCGGGGCCGCGACCGGCGGGGATCGCCTCGCCGGCCGAGGCGGTGTTGAAGTCGACGCGGCGAACCGTGCCGGTGGTGGCGCTGCTCACCCAGAGGGCGCCGGCGCCGACCGCCAGCCGCAGCGGGGCCGCGTGCGGCTCGATGCCGCGCTTGAAGACTTCGCCGCCCGGGTTGATCGCCGTCACTCCCCTGCCGGACTCGTCGGCGACCCAGATCCGGCCTCCGCCGAAGACGATGGCGCCGGGCCGGCCGCCGATCCGGATCCGCTCCGCCCGCCGCGGAACCGGCTCGACGCGGATCACCTCGCCGGTGCGGGGGCTGGACACCCAGACCGCGCCCGGCCCGACCGCGACTCCCGCCAGCCCCCTCCCCAGGCGCAGCGGCCTGCCGATCGCCCTCCCCGTCGCGGGGTCGAGCACCGACAGGGTCCCGTCCTCGGCGCTGGTCGCCCAGACTCCGCCGTTGCTGGTCGCGAGGCGCAACTCGCCGCGCCCGACCTCGATCGGGTCGGAGACCGAGACGTCGTCGCCGCCGAGCAGGAGGACCAGTACGGCGACGACCACGCCCACCACCGCGGTGCCCGGGAGGAACCAGGCGAGGAAGACCCCCGCGATCGGGCGCCGCCAGCGGCTCAGGCCCACGCCGGGCCCCTCCTCCTCGTGCTTGAGCGCCCTCGTCCTGCCGCCCAGCCGCAGGGTAGGCCGCTCCGGCGCCTCGCTGAGGACCGCCGTCGCGGCCGGCGTCGCGCCTTGGCGCTCGCGCGCCGCCGCGATAAGGGCTCCGGCGCTGGGGTAGCGGTCGCCGGGCTCCCTGGCCACGGCGCGCTCGATCACGGCATCGAGTCCGCGCGGCATCTCCGGCTCCGAATCGCTCTCCCGGCGCGCGAACGGGGCGATCCCGGTCACGGCCTCGTAGAGGACGCAGCCGAGCGAGTAGACGTCGGCGGGCGGGCCGACCCGCGAGCCGCGCCATTGCTCGGGCGACATGTATTCGGCGGTGCCGACCACCGAGGCGTCGCTGAGCACGCCCGAGTCGCCGAGCGCCTTGGCGAGGCCGAAGTCGCTGAGGTAGGCGCGGTCGCCCTCGAGCAGGATGTTGTGCGGCTTGACGTCGCGGTGGACGATGCCCTGGGCGTGGGCGGCATCGAGGGCGGCGGCGATCTGCGCCAGGAAGTCGATTGCCTGCCGGGGCGGCAGCGGCCCCCGCGCCGCGATCCGCTTCTTGAGGTCGCCGCCATTGACGAAGCGCATCGCGACGATCAGCTCGCCGTCCTCCTCGCGGGCGTCGTAGACGGGGACGACGCCCGGGTGGTCGAGACGCGCGGCGAGCCGCGACTCGCGCAGGAAGCGCTCGCGGAAGCCCTCCTGCTCGGACAGGTGGCGGGCGATCACCTTCAGCGCCACCGGCCGCTCCAGCGCCAGGTGGGTCGCCCGGTAGACGACCCCCATCCCGCCCCGCGCGATCAGCCCGTCGATGCGATAGCCGGCGAGGGTCGAGCCGATCGAAGGTTCCGCCACCCCGCCGTTATATCGACGCGCACAGGCGGCGAGGAGCCGGGCAGGCGCCGAGGGCCCCCCGCCGCAGCGAGGGACCCCCGGCTTTCCTCGGCTGGCAATCGGTTAGCCGCGCTGCGGCACCGGCTGCCATGCGATCACCGGACCGATCGCCGTGCCGTCTTTGTCGGAGGGCTCGAAGCCTTCCGCGAGCTTCACCTGGCGGCGGGTCTTGACGTCGACCGAGACCAGCGACTGCTGCTCTTCGACCGCCACGAACGCGGCGACCTTGCGCCCGTCGGAGGAGAAGACGCCGTTGGTCTCCGACTCGTCGGGCAGCTGGCAGAGCTTGCGGGCCCGGCCCGGGCCGATCGGCTTCGACCACAGCCCCTGGGCGCGGCGGAAGAGCAGCGTGCGCCCGCTCGGGGAGACGTCTTCGACGTAGGCGGAGCCGACGCCGGCGACCAGCGATTTCACCCGCCGCCCGTCGCGCCGCATCGTGTAGACGTCCGCGTAGGCAGCGTCGCCCTCGGTGCTCTCGCCGCGGCTGAAGACGATGCCGCCGGCGAACCAGCGCGGCTTGAACTCGTCGACGCCCGCGGTTCGCGTCAGGCGAGCCAGGCTCGCTCCGGACGGGCGGATCGAGTAGAGATCCTCTTTGCGGTTGGCGCCCTGGTCGCTGTCGCGGACGAAGACGATCGCCCTGCCGTCCGGTGAGAAGTCGGCCTGGTGGTCGTCCTCGGGGCCGCTGGTCAGCGAGCGCAGGCCGCCCCCGAGCACCCTGACCGCGTAGAGGTCAGCCTGCGCGCCCGCGGCGGCGCGGCGCTCGAAGACGACGCGCCGGCCGTCGGGTGAGACGATCGGCGCCGAGTCGACCTCGCCGCCGCTGGTCAGGTGTCGCAGGCCCGAGCCGTCGGGGCGAACCGAGAAGAGGTCGCCGCCGCGCACGAAGGCGATCGTCCGCCCGTCCGGGGAGAAGGCGGGCTCGGTGTCGGTCGGATCGTCGGGCAGCTGGTTGAGCCGACCGTCGCGGACGGCGAAGAGACCGCCTTTCGCAACGCCTTCGATGGTTTCGGCTTTCGAGTAGACGACCGCCCGGCTCGACGTCGCCGCGAGGGCGGTCGCCGGCAGGGCGAGGAGTAGGAGAGAGACGATTGAGATGAAGAGCGATCGGTGGCGCATGGCTTCCTTTCGAT
>DASQDJ010000254.1:0-6875 GCA_035634215.1 Solirubrobacterales bacterium
TCGAGGCCGTCGGCTACCCCGGCGACGTCATCGCTCGTGGCCGCGCGCACGCGCGGCGGCGCCGCCACCTCGGTCATGCCGCTCCCGCGGTCTCCACCGACGAGGGCTCCAGCTCGACCGACCAGGCGCGCGGGTCGTCGCTGCCGGTCGCGACGCGCGCGACCGCGGCCATCGGCGCCCGCGCCTTGAGCAGGATCTCGTCGAACTCCTCCTCGGGGTCGGACTGCATGACGATCGCGCCGCCGGCGCCGATCGTCGTCCGGCCCGGGCGCATCACGATCGTGCGGATCACGATGCTGAGGTCCATGTAGCCGTCGGCGCCGAAGTAGCCGATCGCCCCCGAGTAGACGCCGCGCGCCTGGTCCTCGATGTCGTCGATGATCTCCATCGTCCGCTCCTTGGGCGCGCCGGTCATCGAGCCGCCCGGGAAGCAAGCCCGCGCGCATTCGACCGCGGTGCGGTCCGGCGCAAGCGTGCCCTCGACGGTCGAGATCAGCTGGTGGACGGTCGCGTAGTCCTCGACGACCATCAGGTCCGGCACGGCGACGCTTCCCACCTCGCAGACGCGGCCGAGGTCGTTGCGCAGCAGGTCGACGATCATCAGGTGCTCGGCGTAGGTCTTTTCGTCGTTGGTCAGCTCCGCTTTCAGCGCCGCGTCCTCGATCGGGTCGGGCGAGCGCTTGGTCGTCCCCTTGATCGGCCGCGCCTGCACGGTGCGGTCGCGGTCGACCGAGAGGAAGCGCTCCGGCGAGGAGCTGACGACGGCGACCTCGCCCAGCTTCAGGTAGGCGGCGAAGGGCGCCGGGTTACTGTGGCGCAGGTAGCGATAGAGCTGCCACGGGTCTGGCGTCGCGTCGGTCTCGATCTGGTCGGTGAGGCAGACCTCGTAGGACTCGCCGGCGGCCAGTTCGGCCTGGCAGCGGGCGATGTCGGCGAGGTACTGCTCGCGGCCGCGGCCGACGCGGAAGCTGACGTGGTCGGCGCTCTCGTGCGCCGTTTGCTGATTTGACCCCACCGGGGTGTGGTCAAAAGAGCAATCGTCGAACGAGAAGGGGGGAGGGGGGTCGGCGAGGAGCTCTCGCACGACCCCCTCCGCCTCGTCCAACCAGTGCTCGGCCTCCGCCTCGTCGCCTCGGCAGAGCACGACCAGGTGGGTCCGGTGACCCCCGTGATCAACAACGACGAGGCGGTTGGCGAGCATCATCACTGCATCGGGGACGTCTGAGCGGTGCACGTTCGGCGAGCCGCAGTCGGCCTTCAGCTCGTAGCCGAGGTAGCCGACGAAGCCGCCGACCAGGCCCGGGGGCAGGTCGAGCGGCGGCTCGATCTCGTGCTTCGCAAGTTCTCTGTCGAGCACCTCGAAGACCGTCCCGCGCTCGGTCGTGGTCGACTCGGCGCGGTGGCTGTAGACGGTCGCGGCCTCGATGTCGTACTCGAGCACGCAGCGGTCGCGACCGGCGCTGGTGCCGAGGTAGGAGCGCTGGGCGAGCCAGGTCGGCGCGTCGGCGCTGTCGAGCCAGAAGGCGTACTCGCGGTCGCCGAAGAGGCGCTCGAAGACGTGCTCGGTCGGCGCCTCGCCCTCGATCGTGCGCGTCAGCAGGCGCACGTCGTTCTCGGCGCGGCGCTTCTCCTGGACGTCGCGCACGACCGGTTTCGGCCGCCGCGCGCCGCGCCAGCGCGGGCTCTTCAGCTTGCGCGCAAGCGAGTAGAAGTTGCGGACCAGGGTGGCGCCATGCTCGGTGGCGATCGACTCGGGGTGAAACTGGACGCCCCACATCGGGCGGCGCCGGTGTTCGATCCCCATCACGATCCCGTCGTCGGTCCAGGCGGTGACGTTCCCGTCCGGGCCCATGTCGGTGATCGCCAGCGAGTGGTAGCGGACGACCGGGAAGCCCTGCGGGATGTCCTCGAAGAGGCCGGTCCCCTGGTGGTGGATCTTGCTGAGCCGGCCGTGCATCGCTTCCGGCGCGCTGCTGACCTTGCCCTTGAGCAGGTGGCCGAGCCCCTGGTGGCCGAGGCAGATGCCGAGCACCGGGATCTCGCTGTAGCGCAGGATGTCGTTGCAGACGCAGAAGTCGTGCCAGCGCTGCGGCGTGCCGGGGCCGGGGGAGAGGACGATCGCGTCGAAGTCCCAGCGTTCCAGCGCCCGCCAGGAGACCGCGTCGTTGTCGATCACGATCGGCTCCTCGCCGGCCTCGCCGGCCAGCAGGTGGAAGACGTTGTAGGTGTAGGAATCGTGGTTGTCGACCAGCAGGGTTCTCATCTCGTCTCCTCCGCGAGGCCGAGCCCCCGCGCGCTTTCATCGAGCACCGTCTGTATGACCCGTCCCACGTGCGGGCCCCTGTCGCGGTCGAGGTACCAGCGCGCGAGGTGGGACGCGTAGCGCGCCAGCGGAATTACGTTGAGCCGCTGCGACACCAGGTAGAGGTGGCGGCGGTACATCTCCGAGTGGACGACGGCGAAGCGGTAGTCGGGGTCCTGGGCGCGACCCCCGTTGGCGTCCGGCCCGGCGCCGGGCGTGGTGCGCGCCCGCGCCATGTCCCAGCCGAGGCTCTTGCCGTCGACCAGCAGCCTCTCCGGTTCGAAGTTGACCTTCTTGGTCGCCGGATGGAGCAGGAAGTAGCCGAGCGCGATCTGGGCGGCGACGTGTTCGGGCTGGGGGTGGCGGCGCTTCACCTCGGCCAGCTCCGGGTCGCCCTCGACCCGGTCGTCGATCCATTCGACCAGGTGGTCGATCAGCAGCGCGTCTTTCTTCGACGATTTGATCGCCTGCTGCTCTTTGGCGACCATGCCGTGGAAGATGTCGTGGTAGGGGTGGAAGCCGTTGCCCTCCGGGCCGGCGTGGACGAGCTCAGCCATGAGCTGCCGTCGACATGTCACGTGCGCGTACCACTCCTGGCCGCAGACCTGGACCGAGGTGAGGCCGTCGCCGTCGAGGCCGGGCGCGGCCATCCAGTAGGCGAGCGCGCGCATGTGCTGGGTGGGGACGCCGTCGGCGCGGACCAGCGGCATCTCCTCGAGCTCCTCACGGCCGGTCATGTAGACGATCGTGCCGTCGACGCGACGTTCCAGCGTGCCCTCGTCGAGGCCGAGCTCGGCCAGTTCGTTGACCTCGGGCAGGAAGTCGGACTCGAAGAAGACGCGGTCGAAGGGGATCCCCAGCCGGGCCAGGGTCTTGCGCTGCCCGGAGATCACCCAGGCGCGCGTCTGCGACCACAGCTCGAGCGCCTTCTGGTCGCCGTTCAGGACCCGCAGCAGCAGCTCGTCGGCGCTGTCGTTGTGGACGTTCACCTCGCGGGTCAGCGAGTCGGCCGGATGGTCCTGGCTGAGCCCGCCGAGCGTGCCGCCGTTGCCGCTGCCCGCCTTGACGTAGTCGGCGTAGCAGTAGCCGACGAAGTGGTCGCTCTTCTGGCCGTTGCCGTCCTCCAGGGAGCGGCCGCTGCGCAGGACGCCGGCCATCGCCTCGCCCATGCTGCGGCCGATGTCGCAGATGATCGAGCGCCGCTCGACCTCGCCGCCGCCCTCGGTGAGCGCCGAGCCGAGGGCGTGGCCGAGCGCCAGGTTGCGCAGGTGGCCGATGTGCAGCGCCTTGGTCGAGTTGGCGTCCCAGAAGTTGAGGGCGAAGCGGCGGCCGCCGTTGATGTCGGCATGCGCTCCGGGCTCCTCGCCGCCCTCTTCGAGGCGGCCGCCGCGCTCCTCGATCCAGTCGTCGGTGAGCCGCATCCAGACCGACTTCTCGTCCGACGCGTCGATCGCGTCGACCCACGGCTCGGCCTCGAGCCGCTCCAGCGCCCCGCGCGACTCGGAGTCGTCCCGCCACTCCGGCACCCGTGGCACGAGCAGCACGTCGTAGCCGTCGCGGGGCCGGAAGGGCGCCCTCAGCGCCCAGAGGCCTTCTTCCCCGCCCCCTGCAGTGTCGTCGAAATAGTCGAAGATATTTGGCATGGTTAAGCGACGGCTCCTCCCGGAGTAACCGATGCACCAGCCGGGGCTCGAACCCGAATCTTCGGCGTACAAGGCCGACTCTTTAGCCGATTAAGATACTGGTGCGTGAGTAGTAGTCGCGTAACTATCGACTATTAAATTTTCGCGGACTATAACAGCGGTCCCTGGCGATTGCTACCCCGGTACGTGAAAAGTCCTGAGCAAACGGTGGCACGCCTGTCAAGCGCAGACAAAGGGATGCGGACCGCTCTGTTCGCCGTTTGCGGGGACTAGCGACGAGAAGGCTTCTCTTCGGGGGGCGACTCGAAGGCGGCCAGCGCGATCGTCGTCCTCACTGCCGCGCCACTACCCCCTTCGAGCCGCTTGGCGGTGGCCGCCCTCGTCGCCGCGAGTCGAGCCGCGGCTTCGTCGAGAATCGCCTGCGCCTCGCGCTGGCCCTGCTCGTCGAGCAGGACCGAGACGCAGCTGAGCCGGGTCGCGTCGGTGCCCAGGGTGCCGGCCTCGAGCGCGGCGCGCCCCTGTTCGACGATGCGCACCAGGATCGAGGAGATCGCCTGGTCGCGTATCGCGTCGGAGAGCGGCAGCCGGGGCGCCTCGCCGCCCAGCGACGCGACCTCGTAGACCCGATCGCCCGGGTCGACCTCGGCCTGGCCGGCGAGCGGCCGGATGCACCCGGCCCGGTGGAGGACCGTGACGTGGTAGGTCATCTTGCTGAGCGGCTCGCCGCTGGCGGCGGCCAGCTGGCGGGCGCTCGAGGGCCGCTTGCCGATTCGCTCCAGAATTTCGGCGCGCACGGCTTGCGCGAACACTCTCCTCAGATGCGGATCCACTTCGTTTCCCCCGTCGACGTCAGGCCTGCCCCGACCGTCAAGGATTGGGCAGCGCCCGCGAGCGTTCAAATCGTTCAACGGTCGAGTTGTCGCAAAATCGGTACTTCCGGAGGGGCGGCGTAACGAGCGATAAACAAACGCGCCGACCCCTTGTGCGGCGGCGCGCCCGCCCTCGGCCCGGGAGTGATTTCATGCGCCGATGCTGACCGTGGCCGTGACCGGGCCCACCGGCGAGATCGGCAAGCCGTTCGTCGCCGCCCTGGAGCGGCTGCCCGAGGTGGGGCGGGTGATCGGCATGGCGCGCCGTCCCTTCGACCCCGCCGCCGAGGGGTGGAGCAAGGTCGAGTACCGCCAGGGCGACATCCTCGACCGCGACTCGGTCGAGGCGCTGGTCGAGGGCGCCGACGTCGTCGCCCACCTCGCCTTCGTCATCGTCGCCGGCAGCTCCGCCAGCCGCGAGATCAACCTGAACGGCTCGCGCAACGTCTTCGAGGCGGCCGCCGCGAGGGGCGCGAAGCGGCTCGTCTACACGTCCTCGGTCGCCGCCTACGGCTTCCACGCCGACTCGCCCGCGCTGCTCACCGAGGAGGTGCCAGTGCGGGGCAGCGAGCGCCACCCCTACTCCTCGCACAAGGCCGAGGTGGAGGAGCTGCTGGCCGACTCGCTCGCCGGCTCGGCCACCGACGCCTACGTCTTCCGGCCCTGCATCGTCGCCGGGCCGCGGGCGCCGGCGCTGGTCGAGACGGTTCCGCTGCTGGCGGTCGAGCGCCGCCTGCCCGGCCCGGTCCGCCGCCTGCCGGGCCTGCGGCCGGTGCTGCCGGACCCCGGCGTCCCCTTCCAGCTCGTCCACCACGACGACGTCGCCACGGCGCTCTGCGCCGGCGTGCTCGGGGCCGGCGAGCCGGGCCCCTACAACCTGGCCGGGCCGGGCGAGCTGACGGTCTCCGATCTCGCCGCGGAGCTGGGCTGGCACTCCGTCCCCGTGCCGCGGCTCGCGGTTGGCGCGACGGCCGAGGTCCTCGCCCGCCTGCCGCTTCTGCCCGACGAGGCGGCGTGGATCGAGGCGGTGCGCCGACCGGTCCTGATGTCGGCCGCGCGCGCCCGCGAGCGGCTCGACTGGCAGCCGCGCCACGACGCCCGCGAGACGCTGCGCCAGACGATCGCCGCCGCCCGGGATCGCTGATTCGGGATCCGCGGCGCTCGCCACCGCTCGCGCCTAAGCCGGGCTGTCGGTCGGGGATTCGAAGCCGGCCAACGCGACCGTTGTAGAGATCGCCTCGTCGCCGCTCTTGACGAGGCGCGCGTGCGACCTCGTCTCGATCTTCTCGAGCTTGGCCAGGGTGGAGGCGAGCAGCCGGGTCGTTTCGCGCCAGCCGCGCTCGTCGACCCGCAGCGGCGTCCAGGTGAAGTGCCGGTCCTCGCGGGCGTCGAAGGTCCCCTCTTCGATCGCGCGGCGGCTGCGCTCGATCAACGTCTGCAGGATCGCGCCGCTGATCCCGCCGCGAACCGCCAGCGGCAGCAGCTTCCACTCGCCGTCGCCGAGCAGGGGGCGTTTGGTGCAGCGGTAGACGTGCTCGATCGCGCCCCGCCGTTTGACCGTCTCGGCCAGCTCGATGCATTCGTAGGCCTCGAGCACCTTGAAGTGGTAGGCGATGCTGGGCAGCTTGCCGCCGTACTCGCGCACGTAGCCGACCGGGCTGATCCTCCGGTGGCTGAGCACGGCGAGGATTTCGACCCGGACCGTGTTGGCCAGCGCCTTGGAGAGGCGGGGATCGAGAATTTCGGTGCCCTTCTTGACCTTCGATTTGCGCTTCGCCACGTGTCGCGGTCCTTTCGTAGAGCGATCTAAACGTTTCGGACCACTTCACTGTAGTGATCGGGAAGACTTGGTGCAGACAAAACATTTCGCTAGGCTCGAACACTCAGTAAACGAGTAACTATTCGCTCGACGACACGCGCCGGGCGACCGGATGCGGAAGGGGGTGAGAAGCGATGAAGGTGTCCACCGCACCCTCCGTCCTGCCGATGCTGTCGATCAGCAAGGCGGGCTGAGCCGGCCGGCCCGCTCGGCCGCGCGTCGGGCCGACCGAGCGGGCCGCC
>DASQDJ010000255.1:0-8075 GCA_035634215.1 Solirubrobacterales bacterium
CGCCGAGATCGCGGGCGCCCTCGCCGCTCGCGCTGCCCTCCCCCTGGCCTCATGCCTGCGGCGCCGCGGTGTCGGTCGTCAGCGCGGCAGGCGACGCGCCGAGCGGATCGGCCACCCACCGCTGGTCGAGGCGAGGGGAGAGGTGCCGCGCAGCGTCCTGCTCGTCGACGACGTCCTCACCACCGGCGCCACGCTCTCGGCCTGCGCCCGCGCCCTGCGCGCGGCCGGCGCCGTGCGAGTCGTCGCGATCACCTTCTCGCGGCGGTTGTGAGCGCGTCCCATGCCGCGGATCAGCGCCTTCTACGGAATCACCATCGAGATGTACTACGGCGACCATCCACCGCCGCATTTCCATGCCCGCTACGGCGGCGAAGCCGCAAAGGTCGCGATTAGGTCAGGGCTGATCGTGGCAGGTCACCTGCCCGTTCCAGTGCTTCGTCTCGTGCGAAAATGGGTGGACGACCATCGGACTGAGTTGGAAGAGAACTGGGAACGTGTTGCGAATGACGAAAAGCCGAAGCCGGTAGAGCCACTGAAGTGATGGAGATCATGGGTGTTACCGATGTGGTTCCCCTGGCCGGGTTCTGGATCCGCGCCACCTTCTCGGATGGCGCGATCAAAGACATAGACCTCAGCAACGTTTTCGCGAGGGGCGGCGTATTCGCTTCGATTCGCGACCGGCGCGAGGTCTTCGAGCAGGTTCAGGTCAACCCCAAGAGCAAGACGGTCGAATGGCCCGGCGAAGTCGATTTCGACCCCGACGTCCTCTACGGTCGCTTCGAGCCCGCCTCCGGCGTCCGCATCGAGCGCCAGACGGTTCGCGAGCCCCTTGCCTCGGGGCCCGATCGGTCGTAGCATCGTCATCACCGACACGAGGAGGCGACAGATGCGGATCGAGGTGCGTGGGCGCAACGTCGAGGTCGATGACGAGCTGCGGAGCCGTGTGGTCGATCGGTTCCAGCGGGTCGGCAGGCAGGTTTCGGACCTTGCCACGTTGGAGGTGGTCGTCTGGGAGGAGCGCAACCCGTCGATCGCCGACAGCCAGGTCGCGGAGGCGACGCTGCGAGTGAAGGGCGTCACCCTGCACGCCAAGGAGCGCTCGCCCTCGATGGGCCACGCGATCCACGAGCTCGCCGACGACATCAGCCGCCAGGTCAAGAAGCATCGCGACCTGCGCCGCAAGCGCTACCGCACCCGCCAGCTCGTCAACCGGATGCGAGGCCGAACCGCCGAGGCTTAAGCGCTCGCCCCGCCATCGCTACCCTTGAGCGATGGCGAACGCGAGGGACATGGTGACCCGCGCGCTGCGCGTGGGGGAGGGTCGCAAGCTCAAGACCTACGACAGGCGCGCCCGGGCGATCAACGCGATCGAGCCCGAGATGGAGCTGCTCGAGGACTCCGAGCTGCGTGAAGAGGCCGACAAGCTGCGCGCCCGCGCTCGCGACGGCGCCTCCCTCGACGACCTGCTGCCCGAGGCCTTCGCGCTGACCCGCGAGGCGGCGCGCCGCAGCATCGGCCAGCGCCACTATGACGTGCAGCTGATCGGCGGCATGGCGCTCCACGAGGGCTCGATTGCCGAGATGAAGACGGGAGAGGGCAAGACCCTGACCGCGACGCTCGCCGTCTTCCTAAACACCCTGGCCGGCGACAGCGTCCACCTCGTCACCGTCAACGACTACCTCGCCCGTCGCGACGCCGAATGGATGAAACCGGTCTACGACATGCTCGGCGTCACCGTCGCGGCGGTCCAGGACTCCGACGACCACGCGGCGCGGCAGGTCAAGTACGCCTGCGGCGTCGTCTACGGCACCAACTCGGAGTTCGGCTTCGACTACCTGCGCGACAACATGGCCGAAGCGCTCGAGCACTGCGTCCAGCGGGGCCACCACTTCGCGATCGTGGACGAGGTCGACAACATCCTGATCGACGAGGCGCGGACGCCGCTGATCATCTCCGGCGCGCCCGAACAGGCGGCGAACATCTACTACCAGTTCGCCCGCCTCGCCCGCCAGATGAAAGGCGTCGAAGCCAAAGACCGGCTCAAATCGCTCGGCGAATCGAAAGACACCTCCGAGGCCGACTACGACTACGAGTACGACGAAAAGCACAAGACCGTCTCGCCGACCGAGCGCGGCGTCAAGCGCGCCGAGGAGTTCCTCGGCGTCGACAACCTCTACCTGTCAGAGCACGGCAGCCTCGTCAACCACCTCGTCCAGGCGCTCAAGGCCGAGTCCCTCTACGAGCGCGACAAGGACTACGCCGTGGTCGAAGGCCAGGTGATGATCATCGACGAGTTCACCGGCCGCATCCTCGAGGGCCGGCGGTGGTCGGAGGGCCTGCACCAGGCGGTCGAGGCCAAGGAGGGCGTGACGATCGGCGAAGAGAACCAGACCCTCGCCACGATCACCCTGCAGAACTACTTCCGCCTCTACGACAAGCTCTCCGGGATGACCGGAACGGCGCTGACCGAGGCGACCGAGTTCATGAAGATCTACAAGATGCCGGTGGTCGAGATACCGACCAACAAGCCGATGGTCAGGGAGGACCACAACGACCAGATCTTCAAAACGAAGGACGGCAAGTGGAAGGCGGTGCTGGAGGAAATCATCGCCCGCCACGAACGGGGCCAGCCGATCCTGGTCGGCACCGTCTCGGTCGCCGTCTCGGAGATGATCTCCGGCGAGCTGAAGCGGCACGGCATCCAGCACGCGGTCCTCAACGCCAAGCCCGAGCACGCGCAGCGAGAGGGCGAGCTGATCGCCGAAGCGGGCCGCAAGGGCGCGGTGATGATCGCCACCAACATGGCCGGCCGCGGCGTCGACATCAAGCTCGGCGGCGACCCCGAGCACATGGCGCACAAGGAGCTGAAGAAGCAGGGGCTCGGGCCCGATGACGAGGGCTTCGAGGAGGCGCTCGCCGAGAAGATCGCCGAGCTGGAGCCGCAGTGCAATGCCGAGGCCGAGGAAGTCCGCGAGCTGGGCGGCCTCTACATCTGCGGCACCGAGCGACACGAATCGCGGCGCATCGACAACCAGCTGCGAGGCCGCTCCGGGCGGCAGGGAGACCCCGGCGAGAGCCGCTTCTTCCTATCCGCCGAAGACGACGTGATCCGCCTCTTCGCCGGCGATCGCATCTACAAAATCCTCGATCGGCTCGGGCCGGTCGACGAGGAGGGCGGCGAAGTGCCGCTCGAGGCAAAGATGCTTACGAAAACGGTCGAGGGCGCCCAGAAGAAGGTCGAGGAACAGAACTTCCTGATCCGCAAACGCGTCCTCGAGTACGACGACGTTATGAACGAGCAGCGGCGCGTCGTCTACAAATACCGCCGCCAGATCCTCGAAGGGCGCGACATGTCCGACGTCGCCCGCGACGAGCTCGAGGGCGTGGTCGAGCGGCTCGTCGACGAGTACACCCCCGGCGACGACCTCGATGAGTGGGACATGGCGGAGATGGAGAAACAGCTGCGCCAGATCTGGCCGGTCTCGGTGGACGTCGCCTCGCTGCGGCCCGAGCAGGTCGACCGCGAACGGCTCAAGGACGAGCTCGACGAAGACGCGATGACCGCCTACGACGAGCGCGAGAGGCAGCTCGGCGAGGAGCTGATGCGCTACATGGAGCGGGCGATCCTGCTCAACGTGATCGACAACCGCTGGCGCGAGCACCTCTACGACATGGACTACCTTCGGGAGGGCATCCACCTGCGCGGCTTCGCCCAGATCGATCCCCTCGTCGCCTACAAAAACGAAGGCTTCGCGATGTTCGAGGAGCTGATGCACTCGATCTGGGAGGAATTCAGCAAACTCGTCTTCAACGCCCAGGTCGAAGTGGATCCGTCCCAGTTGGAGAGCTCCTTCGGCGCCAACGGCGAGCGCGAGCCGACCGCGCTCGACTACTCGGGCGGCACGATGGAAAGCCAGCCCTCGGCGCTGGGCCAGATGGGCACCGCCGCCGGCGGGGTCAGCGTGGCCGCGGCTACCGCGGCGGGCCCGGACGGTGGCGGCAACGGCGCCGCGGCGCCGCAGGCGGTCGAGACGGTCGTCAAGGACGAGCGCGAGAAGGAAGTCGGCAGGAACGACCCGTGCTGGTGTGGGAGCGGCAAGAAGTTCAAGAAGTGCCACGGGGCTTGACCAGCGCTCCGTGATCCACGATCCCGTCCGCGAGTTCATCCGCGCCTTCAACGAGCGCGACCTCGAGGCCTTCGTCGCCGTCCTCGATGCGGAGGTCGAGCTGCACTCGATGAAGGGGGTGCGCAAGGGGCGGGATGCCGCCCGTCTCTGGGCCACTAGGGCGCCGGGGGGCGTGCAGCAGACGGTCGAGCTGGAGGAGCTCTACGAGGACGGGACGGAGAGCGGGGGAGGGACCGCCGTGGCGCTGATCCGCCGCCGCTGGCACTGGGACGAGGACGGCTCGGCGGCCGGCGAGGACGAGATGGCCTGGCTGTTCGAGCTGCGCGACCACAAGGTGCGAAGCTGGCGCCCCTTCGAGGACCGCCAGGCCGCGCTGCACGCCGGCGGCTTCGATCACGGGGTAGCCGCCGAGTAGTCTCCGGCCATGGCCGAGACCGCATCGACCGAATCGGTTCCGGCGCGGCTCGCCGAGATCCGCGACCAGTTGAAGCTGCTCGCGGACTACCTTTGACCCCGCTTCGCTGCGCGAGGAAGCCGAGCGGCTCGAGGCGGAGATGGGCGCCCCCGGCTTCTGGGACGACCAGGACGCCGCGGCGCGCACGTCCGCGGCGCACGCGCGAGCCCAGCGCAAGCTGAAGACCTTCGAGGAGCTGCAGGGTGACGTCGGCGACCTCGACGAGCTGGCCGAGCTGGCCGCCGAGGACGAGGAGATGGCCAGCGAGCTGAGCGCGCAGCTGCGCTCGGTCGAGCGGCGTCTCGCCGAGCTCGAAGAGGCACGCCTGTTCAGCGGCGAGTACGACGCCGGCGACGCGGTCGTCTCCGTCCACGCGGGGGCGGGCGGCACCGACTCCCAGGACTGGGCGGAGATCCTGCTGCGCATGTACCTGCGCTGGGCGGAGCGGCGCGGCTTCGCCGTCGAGATGGTCGAGGCCTCGGCGGGGGAGGAGGCCGGCCTCAAGTCGGCGACCTTCATCGCCCGCGGCGAGAACGCCTACGGGCTCTTCGCGGCCGAGCGGGGCGTGCACCGGCTGGTGCGGATCTCTCCCTTCGACTCCTCGGCGCGGCGCCACACCAGCTTCGCCCAGGTCGACGTCGGGCCGGTGGTCGACGAGGGCGTCGAGGTCGAGATCGACGACGCCGACCTGCGCGTCGACACCTACCGCGCCTCCGGCGCCGGCGGCCAGCACGTCAACAAGACCGACTCGGCGGTCCGCATCACGCACGTGCCGACCGGCGTCGTCGTGCAGTGCCAGAACGAGCGCTCGCAGACGCAGAACAAGGCGGTGGCGATGCAGCTGCTGCGCTCGAAGCTGATCGAGCTGGAGGAGCGCAAACGCTCCGAAACCCTGGCCAAGGAGCGCGGAGAGGTCAAAGAAGTCGCCTGGGGCTCGCAGATCCGCAGCTACTTCCTGCATCCCGATCAACGCGTCAAGGACCACCGCACCGGCCACGAGGCGGGGGACGCGCAGCGGGTGCTCGACGGCGACATCGACGACTTCATCCGCGACTACCTCAACAAGACCGCCGCGGCGTCGGCGAGCTAGGCCCCGGCGACTGGATGGACGCACCCAGCTACCTGGAGCGTCCTGCCGCCGAGGGTCCCGACGGGCTGCTGGTCCTTCACCACGGGCGCGGTTCCGACGAGCGCGACCTGCTCGGGCTTGCCGATCTGCTCGACCCCGAGCGGCGGTTGCGGGTGGTGACGCCGCGGGCGCCGCTGCGCCTGCCCGGCTCGCCCGGCTACCACTGGTACCTGGTGCCGCGGGTCGGTTACCCGGACCACGAGAGCTTTCACGCTGCTCGAGCGGCCCTCGCCGAGCTGCATGACCGCCTCTGGGAGGAAACCGGCGTCGGCCCCTCGCGCACCGTGCTGGGCGGCTTCTCGATGGGCGCGGTGATGAGCCACGCGATGGCGCTCGGCGCCGATCGGCCGGCGGTCGCCGGCATCCTCGCCTTCAGCGGCTTCGTCCCGACCGTCGAGGGCTGGGCTCCGCGCTTCGAGGACCGCGAGGCGATCCGCGCGTTCGTCGCTCACGGCCGGCTCGACCCGGTGATCGAGGTCGGCTTCGGGCGGAGCGCCCGGGACCTGCTGGAAGAGGGCGGGCTCGAGGTCGAGTACCACGAGTCCGACGTCGGGCATCAGATCGACCCAGCGAGCCTGGAGGCCGCGAGAGCATGGCTGCGGAAGACGGTCGGGAGGGCGCCGGGTGCCCCTCCCGGCTCAACTTTTTCCGAAGACCGTTAGGGGCTGTCCGCGGGGGCTACTTCGGAAAAAGTACAAGCCGCCGAGAGGGGCACCCGACACCCTCGGTATCCAGCTCGATGCGCAGCCGCGAACGCTCCCCGCCTCGGTTGTCCTTCAGCTTCTTGGTGACGCGAAGGACGCCGCTGCGGCGGAGGTGACGCTTGAGAGGGCCGAGCTTCGTGGCGCCGTAGCGCACCTCAATCGTCGCCTTGGTCGGTTCGCTGGTCGTGTAGCCGATCGTCAGCTTCAGCTTGTCCTTCTCGAGCGCGGCGTGGGCCTTGGCGCTGCGCAGTAGGCATTCGGGCGGGCCGGTCGCTGCGGCGCCGGCTTCCTCGGCTTCTTCGGCTTCTTCCGCCTCTGCTTCCGCTTCGCAGATCGGGTCTAGTTCGCAGTCTTCGATCGCTTCCTCGACGAGGCCGCTTTCGTCGGCTTCTTCGCCGTCGTCGGCGCTCACGACCGGGGCCGCGGCAAGCAGTGCGACCAGAAGCAGGGGCAGGAGGGCGATGCGTCGCATCCCGCATCTATCGGCCTGCCAGCGCGCTTCCTTTACCCCAGCACGCCCTCCATGCGTAGCAGCGCCTCCTTCATCGGCAGGCCGCCGCCGTAGCCGCCCAGGGCGCCGCCGCTGCGCAGCACGCGGTGACAGGGGACGACGATGGGCAGCGGGTTGGTTCCGCACGCCGTGCCGGCCGCCCGCACGGCCCGCTCGTTGCCGGCGCTGGCGGCGATCTCGGTGTAGCTGCGGGTCTGGCCGTAGGGGATGCGGGCGATCGCCCGCTGTGCCTTGCGCCGGAAGCCCTGCGTGAGGCGCCAGTCGAGTGGCAAGTCGAAGTCGGTCAGCTTCCCCTCGAAGTAGAGGTCGAGCTCGCGTCGCAGGTCGTCGAGCCGTCGCGGCGCCTCCAGCACGCGCGGCGAGACGCGCGCCGCCAGGTCCTCGAGCAACAGCTCGGCGTCCTGGTTGGGCAGGCCGATCCGCACCACGCCGCGCGGCGTGACGGCGAGCAAGAGCCGGCCGAAGGGAGAGTCCGCGGTCGCGTAGGCGACGTCGAGCAGGCCCTCGGCCTCCGCCAGTTCGGTGAGGCGTCGCAGCTCTGCCTTCATGCCAGCTCCTTCCGCAGTCGCTTGATCCCCTCGTGCAGGCTGCGCCGCGCCGCCTCCGGCGAGCAGCCGAGCGCCGCCCCGATCTCCGCGTGGGGCAGGTCGCAGGCGTAGCGCAGCGCCACCGCGGCCCGCTGCTTGGGCGGCAGGCCGCCGACCAGCTCCCAGAGGCCGTCGCCCGGCAGCGGGTCGGCGGCGTCGGGCGCGCTGGCCTCGACCTCGGCGACCGGCACCGGGCGCCGGCCGTTGGCGCGGTGGTGGTCGATCGCCTTGCGGTGGGCGATCGTCAGCAGCCAGCCGCGCAAGTTGCCGGCCTCGCGGAGCTTCGGGTAGGCGCGCAGCGCGGCGAGGAAGGTCTCCTGGAAGCAATCCTCGGCGTCGGCGCGGCCGACGGCGCCGCGCAGCACCGCCCTCACGTCGGCGGCGTGGTCGTCGAGCAGGGCCTGGAAAGGAGGCAGCGCGGTGGACGGCACGGCGGTCAAGTCAGGGATTAAACGCCCCGTCTCGCTGGATTGTGAGATCGAAGGCGATGCTTGCTCCCTTTCCCGGTCATAGGCCGGGAAAGGGAGCGCGGGTCCGTCGATACGCTCTCGCCCGATGCAGGG
>DASQDJ010000256.1:0-1981 GCA_035634215.1 Solirubrobacterales bacterium
GAGCTCCGAGGAAATGGCCGACTCGTTCGCCGAGTGGCCGGCGGCGGTCCCGACCACGCTGGAGATCGCCGAGCGCTGCGACATCGAGATCGAGCTCGGCAAGCTGCTGCTGCCGCAATACCCGACCGAAAGCGAGGAGACGCCGGAGGCGATGCTGCGGCGGATTGCCGCCGAGGGGCTGCGCGCCCGCTACGGGGATCCGCCCCCGGCCGAGGCGGTCGAGCGGCTCGAGTTCGAGCTCGGGGTGATCGAGGAGATGGGCTTCTCCTCCTACTTCCTGATCGTCTGGGACTTCGTCCGCTACGCCAAGGAGAACGGCGTCGCCGTCGGCCCGGGCCGCGGTTCGGCTGCCGGGTCGATCGTCTCCTACTCGCTCAACATCACCGACCTCGACCCGCTGGCGAACGACCTGCTGTTCGAGCGCTTCCTCAACCCCGGCCGCAAATCGATGCCGGACATCGACATCGACTTCTCGGTCCGCGGGCGCGAGCGGATGATCCGCTACGTCGGCGAGAAATACGGCCGCGAGTCGGTCGCCCAGATCATCACCTTCGGCAAGATGGCGCCGCGCGCCGCCACCCGCGACGCCGCCCGCGTGCTCGGCTTCGACTACGCCACCGGCGACCGCCTGGCGAAGCAGATCCCCGAGCCGATCATGGGCCGTAACCCCTCGTTCGAGGACTGCCTGAGGAACGGGCAGGAGCTGAAACGGACCTACGACGGCGAGCCCGACGCGAAGAAGATCATCGACGTCGCCCAGGGCCTCGAGGGGATCATCCGCAACAACTCGATCCACGCCGCCGCGGTCGTGATCGCCGACCGGCCGCTGCACGAGATCGTCCCCCTCCAGCTCGCCGAGGACCGCAGCGCCCCCGCGGCGACCAACGGCAAAGGCAAGCCCGAGCGCCAGTACAAGATCGTCACCCAGTACTCGATGGGCCCGATCGAGGAGATCGGGCTGCTGAAGATGGACTTCCTCGGCCTCCGCAACCTCGACGTGATCGAGGACGCGATCGAGATCATCGAGCGCTCGCGCGGCGACCGGCTGAACATCGCCGATATCCCGATGGACGACGCGAAGACCTTCGAGATGCTCGCCAAGGGCGATTCCACCGGGGTCTTCCAGCTCGAGTCCGAGGGCATGCGGGAGGCGATGAAGAAGGTGCGCCCGACCGAGTTCGACGACATCGTCGCGCTCGTCTCGCTCTACCGCCCCGGCGCGCTGGACTACATCCCCGATTACGCCCGGGGCAAGCGCAGCCCGGAATCGGTCACCTACCCGGACCCGCGCCTGCGGCCGGTCCCCGCGCCCACCTCCGGCTGCGTCCTCTCCCAGGAGCAGTTGATGGAGATCGCCAAGCAGATGGCCGGCTTCAGCCCCGCCGAGGCGGACGACCTGCGCAAGGCGATCGGCAAGAAGAAGCGCGACCTGATGGCGACGATGAAGACCAAGTTCCTCGAAGGGATGAAGGCCTCGGGCACCGCCGGCAACGTCGCCGCCGACCTCTGGGGGCTGATGGAGAAGGCCGCCGACTACTCCTTCAACAAGTCCCACGCCGCCTGCTACGCGCTGATCGCCTACCGCACCGCCTACCTCAAGGCCAACTACCCGGCCGAGTACATGGCGGCGGTGATCTCCTCGGTGATGAACACCAAAGACAAGGTGCCCTTCTTCGTCAACCGGTGCGCGGAGATGGGGATCGACGTCCTCCCGCCAGACGTCAACTCCTCCGGCCACAGCTTCGTGGTCAGCGAAAACGCGATCCGCTTCGGCCTCGACGCGGTCAAGAACGTCGGCCACGCGGCGGTCGAGGCGATCCTCCGCGCCCGCGAGGAGAAGCCGATCGAGTCGATCTGGGACTTTTGCGAGCGGGTCGACTCGCGCGCGGTCAACAAACGGGCGATCGAATGCCTGATCAAGTGCGGCGCCCTCGACTCGACCAATGCCACCCGCAAGGGGATGCTGGAAACGCTGCCGGCG
>DASQDJ010000257.1:0-32187 GCA_035634215.1 Solirubrobacterales bacterium
AAGGTTCTGCTCGAACGACGGGGTCCTCAACCGCCTGGCGGCGCGTCCGGACCGGCTCGATAGGCTCAGCCGATGCGGCTTCTCGGCAGGGCGACCGTTTGCCTCCTCGTCGCGCTCGGGGCCGTGGTTGCCCTGGGCGCCGCCCCGCCGGCGGAGGAGGACGACCCGCGTTGCCGGGGGCGGAGCGCGGAGAACGTCGGCCCCGACGGCGACGACGACCTGCGTGGAACCGACGAGCGCGACGTGATCTGGGCCGGGCTCGGTGATGACCGCGTCCACAGCGCGCTCGGCAACGACCTCGTCTGCGGCGGGCCCGGAACCGACCTGCTGCACGGGGGCCGCGGGAACGACACCGTGGACGGCGGCCCGGGCGACGCGGACCAGGCGATCGGCGACCTCGGCGACGACACGGTGCTCGGCGGCAACGGCGAGTTCGACGAGGCGGCCGGCAGCCTCGGCATCGACCGCGTCAGCGGCGGGCCCGGCAGCTTCGACCTCGTCCACGGCGACTACGGCTACGACCGCATGGACGGCGGGCCGGGCGGCGACGACATCGCCTCCTTCGCCACCGACGTCGCCAGCGCCGGCGGCGCCGGTGTCTGGGTCTCGCTCGCGCGCCACAAAGCGCGCGGTGACGGCCACGACCGCCTCTATCGCTTCGAGGACCTCGAGGGCTCGGCCTTTCGCGACGTGCTGATCGGGGACGGGCGCGCCAACGTGATCGACGGCGGCCCGGGCGACGACCGGCTGCGAGGTGGCGGCGGCGCCGACGAACTGCGCGGAGCGCAGGGAGTGGACGGCTGCCAGGGGGCCAAAGGCCGCAGCTTCTCCTGTGGCAAGGAGCCGGCGCCGAAAGCGTCCGTCTACATAGAGGTCGACCTCACGCACGGCGGCGGCGGTGGGCTCAACATCGTCGGCGGCACCGGCAACGACGCGCTGGTCGTGGCTTTCGACGAAGCCTCGTCCAGCTTCGGCGTCACCGCGAAAGGCGCGATCGCGATCGGCCCCGGCTGTGTGCGGGCCAGCGCCACCCAGGTCTCCTGCGTGGCCGACCCCGCCCGCTGGTTCACGGCCGACCTCGGCCCCGGCAACGACAAGCTGCGTGTCTTCGGCTCGTTGGAGGGCGCCGAGAACGTGCGGATCGCCGGCGGGAAAGGAAACGACACGCTCCGCGGCGGCCCCGAGGACGACCTGATCGAGTCCGGCCCGGGGGCCGACCGCCTTTACGGGGAAGCCGGCTCCGACGGCCTGGTCGGCGGCCTGCCGGGCCCCACCTTCATCTACGGCGGCGAGGACGGCGACCTGATGGCCGCGGGCGGCGGCTGCGCCGGCGGGGCGATCGTCGGCGGCCCCGGGCGAGACGACGCCTCCTTCGCCGAGACCCAGGCCCATCCCGGCCTTCTGATCATCTCCTTCCCCCAGGACAAAGCCTGGATCGACGTCGTGCGCGGCTGCGACTCAGTCCGCCTCGACGACTCCAACGAGGACATGGAGGGCTCCTTCGACTGGGACGTCCTGATCGGCGACAGCGGCCCCAACGCGATGCTTGGCCAGCCGGGCAGCGACGAGTACTACGGCAACGGCGGCGAGGACATCATCGACGCCCGCGACGGCTTCCGCGACTTCGTCATCCAGTGCGGCGAGGGGCGTTACGTGCGCCCGCCCAAGGCCGGGCCGAAAGCCAAACCCCGCCCGCCGGTGCTGATCGGCACGCCGGCCGGCCGCGCCCTCATGGATCCGTTCGATCCGGCCCCGCTCCTCTGTGCCGAGGAGAAGCACGGCGAGCCGGTGCCGGGCTTGAACAACAGCGGCTGAGGCGCCCCCCGGCCGACGCCGGCTCGCCGGACGCTCCACCGTCTCTCGCCGCGCGCAAATTGCGCGTCACGTGCGCGTCGCGATCTGTCAGCCTCCTCGTCGTGGCCGGCTATGCGCTACACCGATACGACATCAATCCGTCTCGGGCATCTGCCCGTCTCGACCACTGAACGTCCGAGGTTCCCAAGTGCCGAAGAGAGATCCCACCGTGCCGCCCTTCACGATTGACGAGCTGGAACCGGTCAAGTTCCTGCAGAGAGGCGCGATGGGGTTCGTGTGGCGCTACCGGCAGTTCTCGCGGGCGGCCGGCGCGGCCCGCCATACGCGAACGCCGCTGGGCTACGTCGCCGTCAAGTGCGTGGAGGTCTCCGAGTACACCCGTTCCACCATCCAGCACGCCTACAGCGAGGCAAGGGCCCAGCGCCAGGGCGCTGGCAACGGCAACGTCGTGGCTCTCCACGACGTGCTTGTCGTCGCTGACGACCTGATCGCCCTCGTGATGGAGGAGGTCGAGGGCGGCAGGACCCTCGCGGACGAAATCGACGCCGCCCGCCGCCGCCGCGGCAAGCTATCGGCCGAGACGATCGCTCGCTGGGGCGAGGAAATCTCCAATGGCCTGCAGTCCTTTCATTCGCCGTCGGCACGCGGGAATGCCCTTGCCCACCGCGACATCGCCCCCCAAAACGTTCTCCTGACCCGCGAGGGAAGGGTGAAATTGGGCGACATGGGGATCGCCACCGTGGTCGGCGACACGGCGCTCGGCCCGACCGATCCGGCGCCTGTCATGGGCCGTGTCATCCGGATGGCGCCCGAGCAGTACTACGGCGACGGCGAATGGGGGACGGCGGTCGATTATTGGGCGCTTGGCCTGATCGTCTTCGAGCTGGCGACCAGCACGCCGCTGGAGCATTTTTGCGCCGAGCGGGTCCCGAAGATGACGCCGTCTCCCGAGTACTCCCGCGCCATCGGCGACGCCGTCAGGCGGCAGGCCCGCCAGCACCCGACGATGCACCCGGAGTTGCGCGACCTCGTCACCGAGCTTGTCGTCAACGACCCGGCCAAGCGGGCCGGCGCCGGACGTCTCCGCGAGGCGCGGACCCGCATCGCTTCCGGTCGGATCCAGGACTTCGGCGATTGCACGACCGTCCCGACGGCAACGCCCGAGCGACAGGAAGAGCCGTCTCGATGGCTGGCCGAGGGCGAGATCGACCAACTGCGGGAGAGCCTCCGGTCGTCTCCGGAAACCGGCAGCAGCGGGGCGTTCGAGCGGCTGGTCGGACGGCGGCGCGCCGAGCGCCACCAAGCCCACGAGGAGGAACCTTGATCCCCAGCGCGCTCAACAGGAGATCCCGGTTCGAGGACGGCCGCCCCACCGGCCCGCAGGGTTTCCTGAGCCCGGCGGAGACCGGCGGCGTTCACGTGCCGGAGCGGTTCGGAAACCAGGTGGCAAGCCACCTGATCCTGAACATGCTGAACCCGCCCGGACTCACGGTGCCGCTGATGCTGGCGGTCCACGGCCCGCCGGGGGAGGGCAAGACCCTGCAGTGCCGCAAGGTGTTCGAGGCGATGGGAGTGGAGGCCGTGGCTCCCCCGGCCGAGGCCTTCGAGAGCAAGGCGGCCGGCGAGGCCCAGCGGGCGCTACTCGCGACCTACCAGAAGGCAGGCGAAGCGAACTCGGAGATCGACGCCGCTTCACGCCGGCGCGGCGCGGCGGGCCCCCCTTATCTCGAGGCGCTGTTCGTCAACGACCTCGATCAGCGCATCGGGCGCAAGGACGGCGCGATCCAGCAGACGGTCAACACGCAGCTGATCTCGGCGAGCTTGATGGAGCTCGCCGACAACCCCCGGTACGTCGGCGGGCGGCCGGTGCCGCGAGTGCCGATCGTGATCACCGCGAACGACCTGACCGCGATTCACCCGCCGCTGTACCGCGACGGACGGATGAGGCGGTTTCTCTGGAAGCCGACCTTCGAGGAGCGGGCGCAGACCCTCGCGGCGATGTACCCCGAGGCCGAACTCGACGCCAAGCGCGCCGCGACCTTGATGCGCCTGGCCGGCTATTCAGATGAAGCTCCGAGCGAGGGCCCCGGCTTGGCGCCGAGCACCGCCACCTTCGCGGCTATCAAGGTGCTGCTATACGAGCGGGCCGTCCTGGACCTGATGCGGACCTATGGCCCGTCGGGAGTCCTGGCGGCGATCCGGCTTGGCGAGGTCGACCCCGTCGCCATCCAGCCGAACCTCTCCTACGAGGCGTTGCTCGTGGCGTTGGAGGAACTGCGGGAATCCCACCTGCTCGAGGACCACCTGCGGGCAGGGTGAAGGAGAGAACCGTGGCCGAGACCTACACCTACACCGAGACGTACACCTACACCCGCTCGGAGCTGATCACCGACCTCATCGTCGGCGCCTTCGAGCACGTCCTTCGCCAGCTCGGCTCCACCTCGACGTTGCCGGCGGACGGCATCGAAGAGACGCTGAAGCTCGGCTGGCTGCGGCAGGTCTCGGTGGTGGCGAGCAGCAAGCGCGACGACGGCTCCTCGGACTGGCACATCGCCCTCACGGCGGAGATCGACGCGGAGACGCACGTCGCCCGCCTCGCGGTCGCGGCCGAACGCACCATCGCCTTGCCGAAGGAGCGCGCCGACGACATCGCCGACCAACTCGCCTATTACGGCCAAATGTTCGTCAAAGTCGTCAAGCGCCACCGCCGCCCGAACTGGCGAATCGGCTGGTGGATCACGCCCACGAGCGCCGGCGCCGCGAACCGGCCTCGCTTCAACGAGCTGACCGGCACCCACCGGGCGACGACGCACCGGGCCAACCCTCAGAAACTCGGTCGCTTCAGTCCCGACGAGATCGACGAGGCCAGCTTCGGAATCGAGGTGTACGACGATGAGGTCTGAGCGCGCTGCAGATCGATTCGAGTCGGGAGCGGTCGAGCCGACGCCGACCGTCAACCTGATCCTGCCCGACGGCTCCACCTGCTCGATTCCACTCGAGGAGCGCATCACTTCGTTCGGGCGGCATCCGCACAGCACCGTGGTGATCGACGATCCCACTGTGTCCTCGACCCATTTGACGTTGGAGAGGGTCGGCGGCCAGATCAAGGTGCGTGACGAGTCCTCGTACGGCACCCGGCTGCAGGGCGCCCTCCTCGTGTCGGAACGCTCGATCAAGGTCCACCACGGGCAATCGATCACCTTTGGCGGCGACGACCAGGGTCGCTACCAGCTGGTGGTCCGCGATCCGTCCGAGCACGTGCCGACGGAGCCCCCTCGCCATCGACCGGACCGCATTCGCCTTCCGGCTCCCCTGCAACGCATCGCGGAGGCGCTCGTGTACCAGTACGTCGAGCGAGTCGGGCCGGCGCCCCGGGCGGCGAGCGTCGAGGAGATCGCGGAGCGGCTGGAGGTCCATCCCGCGACGATCCGGCGGGGCCTTCACGACCTCGAGTCGATCCTCAAGATCGATGCCGATCTACGCGGCCCCAAGCGCCAGCAGGCCCTCGCCGAGCGCATCCTGCTGACCGACGCCCACCGATCGTAGGCCGGGTAGGCTTGGCGGCGTGAGCCGTCCCCCCAGCGACGACGAGGCGGTGGCGATCGCCGCGGCGATCCAGCGCTTCCTCGCCGAGACCTCGGCGCCGGCGGGTGGCGAGCCGCGCCAGCGGACCAGTCCCTGGCACCGGGCCGCCCTGCTGGAGGGGGTCGGCAAGCGCGTGACGCTCGAGGACCTGGAAGGCGAAGGAGGAGGCAGATGGCCGTCGTGAAGATCATCGAGCTGGTCGGCAGCTCCAAGACGTCGACCGACGACGCGGCGCGGCAGGCGCTCGCGCAGGCGCAGGGCACCCTGCGCAACATTCGCGCCGTCGACATCGTCTCGACCGGGATCCGCGGCGAGAACCTCGACGAGTACCGCGCACATGTGCGGGTCGCCTTCCTGGTCGAGGGCACGGAGGTCGACTGATGGCCGACGAGGCGACCGGCGGCGAGACGAAGGAAGTGACGCGCGAGGAGGCGCGGCGGTTGGTCGAGGAAGGCGCGCAGCTGGTCGACGTCCGGGCCGACCACGAGTGGGACGCCGGCCGCATCCCCGGCGCCAGGCACGTGCCGCTCGCCGAGCTGAACGAGCGCACCGGGGAGATCGCCCAGGACCGGCCGGTCGTCCTCTACTGCCGGGGCGGGACCCGCTCGACGATGGCGGCGGAGGCCCTCGCGGCCGCGGGCTACGACGCCGCGAAGCTGACGGACGGCATCGTCGGCTGGGAGGAGGAGGGCCTGCCACTCGAGCCGGAGGGTGGCTACGCGGCCGAGTCTGGCCAGGCGGCGGCGGTCCTCGAGGCACGGAAGAAGCCCTCGTAGCCGGGTCTCCGCCCGCGCTCGTCTCGTCGCTCGAAACTTAAATACCCAAATCCCTGTCAGGTTTTGCTATTTTCTCTAGCTCCATGGAGCTAGTGGTCGACCAAGGCAAGCAGCAGCGGGGGAAGGGCCGCGCCGGCACCCTCGACAACCCGGAGACCTACGACAACGTCCCGGGCCACATCATCCCGATCATCGAGCGCGAGTTCGACGACTTCGACAACGAAGCCGGGAAGTTCCTCGCCGGGGCGATGGCCGAAGACCAGTTCATCGGCTTCCGCCTCAAACAGGGCGTGTACGGGCAGCGCCAGCCCGACGTCCAGATGCTGCGGATCAAGCTTCCGTTCGGCGGCGTCTCACCGGAGCAGATGGAGGCCTTCGCCAGCGTCGTAGAGCAGTACGCGCCGCTCGTCAAAGGCCACATCACGACCCGGCAGAACATCCAGATCCACCACGTGCCGCTGCCCGACGCTGCCAAGGCGATCCGCGAGCTCTCCGACGCCGGCCTCTCCTCGCGCGAGGGCTGCGGCAACACGATCCGCAACGTCACCGGCGACCCGTGGGCGGGCGTCGCCGCCGACGAGGTCTTCGACCCGACGCCCTACGCCGGCGCCTACGTCCGCTACTTCGTGCGGCACCCGACCACGCAGCTGATGCCGCGCAAGATCAAGACTTCATTCACCGGCTCCGACGCCGACCGGGCGATCAGCGGCATCCACGACATCGCCTTCCTCGCCCGCGAGCGCGACGGCGTGCGCGGCTTCGAGATCCGGGTCGGCGGCGGCACCTCGATCATGGCCCGCATCGCCCCGACCCTCTACGAGTTCGTCGAGGCTGACAACGGCGACTACCTCAAGGTCGCCGAGGCGGCGCTGCGCATCTTCGACCGCCAGGAGTGGCTGCGCGTCAACCGGGCCCGCGCCCGGATCAAGGTGCTGATCGACAAGATCGGCATCGACGCCTTCCGCGAGCAGGTCGAGGAGGAGCTGCGGGGCGAGTGGGTCGCCGAGCGCGACTTCAGCGCCGAGCTGGTCGAGCGCCTCCGCTACGACCACGACGAGGAGGCCAACGCGCCGGCGCCGCCGGTCGCGCCCGCCTCGCCCAACGGGGAGCGCTCCGAGTTCGAGCGCTTCCTCGAGGCCAACGTGCAGGCGCAGCGCCAGGAGGGCTTCTCGACGGTCGAGGTCAAGGTCGAGCGCGGCGACCTGACGCCGGAGCAGTTCCGCGGCCTCGCCGCGATCATGCGCGAGTACACGGGTGGCTACGCCCGCAGCACCGTGCAGCAGAACCTCGTCCTGCGCTGGGTGCGTAACGAGGCGCTCTTCGACGTCTGGCAGCGGCTCGGCGAGCTCGGCCTCGACGAGGCCGGGCCGCGCGAGGTCTCAGACGTCGTCAGCTGCCCCGGCACCGACAGCTGCAAACTCGGCATCACCAGCTCGATGGGCCTCAACCGGGCGATCAAGGAGCGGGTCCAGTCGATGGAGATCTCCGACGAGCTGACCAAGCGCATCCACATCAAGATGAGCGGCTGCCCGAACGGCTGCTCGCAGCACCACATCGCCAACATCGGCTTCTACGGCGCCTCGCTGAAAGTCGGCGGCCGCCAGATGCCCGCCTACATCCCGCACGTCGGCGGCAACTACGAGGGCGGCGAGGTGATCTTCGGCAAGCGGCTGAAATCGCGGCTGCCGGCCAAACGCGTCCCCGAGGCGGTCGAGCGCTGGCTGCGGCTCTACGAGGCCGAGCGCGCCGACGGCGAGGAGTTCAACGCCTTCGCCGAGCGGACCGGCGCCGAGACCTTCGAAGCCGCGATCAAGGACCTGACCCTGCCGGCCGAGTTCAGCCTCGAGACGATGCAGCAGTTCATCGACTGGCAACGCTCCAGCCCCTACAAGGTCGAGCGCGGCGAGGGGGAGTGCGCGATCTGATGAACCCCGTCGCCACCCCCACAGAGATCGACGCCGAGGCGATTGCCGCCGAGCTGGAGGAGAAGAGCGCCGGCGAGGCGATCGAGTGGATGTTCGAGACCTTCGGCGAGCGCCACTACATCGCCTGCTCGTTCCAGAAGACGAGCTCGGTGACCGCGCACCTGGCCGCGCGGATCAATCCCGAGGCCCGCTTCTTCTATCTGGATACCGACGTTCTCTTCCCGGAGACCTACGAGACGCGCGACCGGCTCGCCGAGCATCTCGGCGTCGAGTTCGACCGCTTCCACAACCTGACGCTGGCCGAGCAGGCCGAGCGGCATGGCGACGAGCTGTGGAAGCGCGACCCCGACGCCTGCTGCGGGCTGCGCAAGGTCGAGCCGATGCGGAGGGCGCTTTCTTCCGTAGACTGCTGGCTCGCCGGCGTCCGCCGCGAGGACTCAGCCAGCCGCGCCAAGACCCCCAAGTTCGCCTGGGACAAGCGGTTCGAGTTGTGGAAGCTGAACCCGATCGCGGACTGGACCGAGCGCGACGTCTGGAACTACATCCGTGAGCACCACCTCCCGTACAACCCGCTCCACGACCACGGCTACCCGTCGATCGGCTGCACGCACTGCACCAAGCCGGTCGTCGCGGGCGGCTCGGCGCGCGACGGCCGCTGGGTCGGCCTCGCCAAGACGGAGTGCGGGCTCAACTAGCGCAGTCGCTCCGGCTCGCTTCCAGTAGAAGACCTAGTCCCCCGACGACCACGTCCCCCCGAACGATTGGTGAAACGACTTCATGACCGAGACCATGGCTGAGCTGTCCCTGACCCTCTCTGAGCGCCACACCGCCGACTTCGAGATGATCGGCAACGGCGGCTTCGCGCCGCTGACCGGCTTCCAGGGCGCCGCCGACTGGGAGCGCGTCTGTGCCGAGATGCGGACCGCCGACGGCGATTACTGGCCGATCCCGATCACCCTGGCCACCGACCTCGATTGCTCGGTCGGCGACGTTGTCGCCCTCTCCAGCGACGAAGGCAAGCCGCTGGGACGGATCACGGTCGAGGAGATCTTCGAGCGTGACGTCAAGCGCGAGGCCGAGCTGGTCTACCGCACGACCGACGAGGCGCACCCGGGCGTGGCGGCGATCTACGAGGAGGGGGCGCGCTGCATCGCCGGCCCGGTCGAGGTCGACGCGCTGCCCGACCACGAAGAGGCGTTCATGAAGCGCTACCTGACCGCCGAGGAGTCGCGCAAGGCGTTCGCCGAGCGCGGCTGGAAGCGCGTGGTCGCCTTCCAGACCCGCAACCCGATCCACCGCGCCCACGAGTACCTCACCAAGGCGGCGCTGGAGATCACCGACGGCCTCTTCATCCACCCGCTGATCGGCAAGACCAAGGCCGGCGACATCCCGGCCGACGTGCGGATGCGCTGCTACGAGGTCCTGATGGAGAAGTACTACCCCCAGGACCGGGTCATCCTCGGCGTCTTCCCCTCGAAGATGCACTACGCCGGCCCGCGGGAGGCGATCCTGCACGCGATCGCGCGGCGCAACTACGGCGCCACCCACTTCATCGTCGGACGTGACCATGCCGGTGTCGGCGACTACTACGGCACCTACGACGCGCAGCACATCTTCGACGAGGTGGACACGAAGGAGCTCGGCATCGAGCCGCTCTTCTTCGAGCACAGCTTCTGGTGCAACGAGTGCGAGGGAATGGCGTCGGGCAAGACCTGCCCGCACGGCAACGAGGCGCACGTGTTCCTGAGCGGCACCAAGGTGCGCGAGATGCTCGGCAACGGCGAAAGGCCGCCGCAGGAGTTCTCGCGCAACGAGGTCGCCGACATCCTGATCGACGCTTACAAGGAGGACTGACGTAGCGATGGCCGACAAGGGATTCACCCTCTGGTTCACCGGGCTCTCCGGGGCCGGCAAGACGACCATCTCCGGGATCCTGGAGAAGGAGCTGCGCGAGCGCGGCTCGAAGCTCGAGATCCTCGACGGCGACGTCGTGCGCGAAAACCTCTCCAAGGGGCTCGGCTTCTCCAAAGAGGACCGCGACACCAACGTGCGCCGCATCGCCTTCGTCGCCGACCTGCTCAGCCGCAACGGCGTGCCGGTGATCACCGCCGCGATCTCCCCCTACAAGGAGATTCGCGACGAGGCCCGCGAGACGATGGGCGACCGCTTCATCGAGGTGTACGTGAAGGCGTCGGTCGACACCTGCGCCGACCGCGACGTCAAGGGCCTCTACAAGAAAGCCTTCGCCGGCGAGATCAAGGAATTCACCGGCGTCTCGGATCCCTACGAGGCCCCCGAGAACCCCGAGGTCGTCTGCGACACCGAAAGCGAAACCCCTGAGGAGTCGGCGCAGAAGCTGATTGCCTACCTCGAGCAGCGCGACCTGCTGCCGGCGGCACCAGTAGCCGCTTAGACCACGTCCCTGACACGGCCAGGGCTCGAGCCCTGGCCGTGATCGCGCGCCCTGCGCGCCATTTGCTCCACGCACCGATTCGCGCGGGCGCCAATCCGAGCGCTGCCGATTTGCAGGCAAAATCGGCAATCCGCCGCCGCAAATCCAGGCCGTCGGTTTAAATACCGCAGGTTTTGTTGACTGGTACGCGGTCGACCCCTTATTCCTCTTGACGCGCCCCAGGGGTGGGGCGTGGCGCTCACCAAGCGTCTACTTCAAGAGAAGGGAACCACGATGAGCATGAAGCTCAAGGTCCTCGGTCTGGGGATCCTTGCCGTCATGGCAACGAGTGCGTTCACGGTGATGAACGCCTCGGCCCAAGATCAGCCAAACAGTCATTTCACGTCAGAGGCTGAACACGTAATCATCAAAGGGAAAGACGCTTTCGGCAGCGGACATTCCTTGCAATTCAAAGGATCGGGCGATCCGATCAGCTGCACAGACGCGACGTATCACGGCACAATAGTCGAGTCGGACAAAACAACTCAGGCTATTCAGGTCAGGCCCCACTACACACAATGCGCCACAACGAGCGGCACCTGGGGCTCAGTAACCGTCCATGTCCCGACCGGCTGTGGGACAAACGTGTATGAATTCACAAGCGGTAATCCTGGCACAATTCACGTTAACTGCCAGATTACGATTACACATCCGAACTGCACCATCCGGGTGCCTGTTCAGACACGAAACGGCGCGACCTATACACAGGTCACCGAACAGGGCAAACACGCCATTACACTCCATGTAAACGCTCCTGAAATTACAACCCACTACGAGTCTGGCATCTGTGTCTTCTTGGGCACAAGCCACACCTCGACCATGACGGGCAACGCCACAGTCTGGGGTGAGAACCAAGCGGGAGGCCGAGTCGGCATCACAGCGACATAAGGGCATCTCTGAATGACGGCCGTCGGGCCCGGTCCTCAGATCGGGCCCGACGGCTATTGACGTTGAGAACATCAGGTGATACCGTGTCCATACTTTGGGGGTACCGATTGCGGCCGCTTCGCAGCGTCGCCGCTTTTAGGGAGGAAAAGGACGATGGGAACTTCCGCCAAGAGGGCGCTCCGGATCGGAACGATGGCGCTGGCGGTCGTCACGCTAGTCATCGCTCTGAGCAGCCCAGCCTCGGCGGCTGCGCCCGACCTTCTTTTGCGCGTCCCACAGGAGGACGGGCTACCAAAATTTGGCGGCGGTGCGGGGCAGACGAACAACCCCCGCGGTGTCGCTGGAAACCCGGCCACTGGTCACTTCTACGTCTCCGAGTTAGAAAACGCGCGCGTCAGCGAGTACACCGCCTGGGGTCTTTTCGTGCGGGCCTGGGGATGGAACGTAGCCCCCGACGGAACTCCGGGCGACACGTCAAGCGACGAATTGGAGACGTGCGGCCCGCCTCAGCCGGAAGCAGAACCCTCCCCGGATCTTTGTCAAGCGGGGAATGCAGGCCCTGGTAAGGGCCAGCTCGACTGGCCGATGGGCCTCGCGGTCGACCCCAGCGGCGACGTCTACGTGTTTGAGTTCTTCAACCGACGCGTCCAGAAATTCAGCTCGTCGGGGGAGTTCCTGCTGATGTTCGGCGCCGACGTCAACCAGACCAAAGTTGGCGAAGGGGCCTCCGGAGCGCAACGGAACGTCTGCACGGACGCGTCCGGCGACACCTGTCAGGCGGGCACTTCCGGTGAAGGCACAAGTCAACTTGACGCGACCCTCGGCGATTACATCGACTACTCCCCGGCCGAAGGCGGAACGATCCTGGTCGGAGACAAAGGCGGCATCCAGGTCTTCGATACCAACGGCATCCACAAAAAAACCATCCTCTTCTCGGGCGCGCTGTCTGCGCTGGCCGGCAAACAGGTCAATGGCCTCGACGTCGACAAAGACGCGAATATCTACATCACTCTCGACGCCACCGAAGACGTCTACAAGCTCTCACCGACTGGGGTGCCGCTCGACCCGGGCAAACCGGGCAGCTCGAGCTTCAAAGCGGAGGAGCCGCTTGGAGTCGCGGTGGATGTGGAGGGCAGCGTCTACGCGATTGACGATCCGGAAGGCTTCGTCGGAGCGCCCCCTTATGTCCTCAAATACAGCGCGGCGGGTGCGAAGCTGGTGCCGACAGCGGCAGAAGAAGGAGCCGGCACGCCGTTTCCGGAAAGGTCGTCGGGTGCGCGCCTTACCGCAATCGCGACGAACATCTGCTCGGGCAGCGAGGCACCCGGCAACCTCTACGTCGGCTTCTTCAACGCCGGCTCCCCGCCTCACGTCAGCTACGTCGACGCATACGGCACCGCTCCGATTGGCTGCGAATTGCCGCCGCCGAACCCGCCGGTAGTGGGCGAGCAGTTCGCGACCTTCGTTGGGAGCGAAGAGGCGACGCTGCGGGCGCTGATCAACCCTTGGTTCTTCCCCGACACCACCTACTACGTCGAATATGGGGTCGCCCCGTGCTCGACGGGCGGTTGCACCAATAAAGCGCCCGTTCCGCCGGCACTCCTGACCCAGAGATCCGTCAAAGCCTTCGTCTCAACGGCCGACGTGATCCTTGAGGGCCTTGCACCCGGCACGACTTACCACTACCGCTTCGTCGCGGACAGCTCCGGTGGCGAGCAGGTGCACGGCATCGATCCGGACGGAGAGGGCCCGCTGAAAGCGGATCTTGAAAACGGCATGGAAGGAACCTTCAGGACCCCCGTCGCGGGTGAGCCGCCGGAACCATGCTCCAACGACCCCTTCCGCATCGGACCTGGCGCCGACCTTCCCGATTGCCGCGCCTACGAGATGGTCTCGCCCCTCGACAAAGGCAACGCCGACGTGGCACTTGGGATCGGCAGGAATAACGTCCGCTACCGACTCTTCGAAGTGAACAAGAGCGCTTTGTCGGGCGAGCGGTTCACCTTTACCGCAGCCACGGCTTTCGGTGACGCGGAGAGCGCCGCATTCTCCTCTCAGTACCTCGCGGAGCGAGACGGGGACGGCTGGACGAGCAAAGGAATTTCGCCGCCGCGCACCGAACCGGGGCTGCCGGTGGACCTGGTCTTTGGCGCCGAATTCCATGGCTTCAGCGAGGATCTGTGTCGCGGCTGGCTGCGCCTTTACTCGGTTGCGCCCCTGACGGTCGACGCGATCGAAAAGTTCCCCAACCTCTACAGGCGCGACAACTGTCTTCCATCGCCCAATTACACCGCGCTGACGACAAAAGAACCACCGAACCGATCGGCCGAGGAATACGACAGGCTGTTAATCGACGGCTTCTCGGCGGACGGAAGCCACGCAATTTTCACCGCCCCCGACACGCTCCATCCCGAAGCACCTACGCCGAAAGCCGGCGAGGAGGTTCTTTACGAGCATGTGCCGGGCGACCTGCGCTTCGTCTGCTACCTGCCGACTGGGGAGCCGAGCCCGGAAGCCTGCTCGGCGGGGACCAAGGCGGTGCCGGGCTCCTCGAACTTTTCGCCGTTGAAGAACGCGATCTCCGCTGACGGCTCGCGGATCTTCTGGACCGCCTATACGACCAATGAGATCAACGATAGCCAGCCCGGCCGCATCTTCGTGCGGATCGATGGACAGGAAACCGTCGCCATTTCGGATGCGGTGCCGTCTTCGGGCCGTGCTTTCTTCTGGACCGCTGCGGACGACGGCTCAAAGGCAATTTTCTCGTTCGTCTCGGGTGATCGGAGCGGCGAGCTCTACGAGTTCGACGTCGACACCGAAACGCCGACGCTGATCGCCGAGGGGGTCGAGGGCCCGATGGGGGCGAGCGAGGACGCCTCGCGCCTCTACTTCGCCTCGACTGAGGACTTGGACGATGATGGCCCGGGCAGCGCCGGCGCCCACAACCTCTACTTCTACGAAGCTAATCCGGGTGGGGGGCCCGGGACCTATCAGTTCGTCATGGCGCTGGCAGATGCCGATGTCGGGTCGATGAATCCGAGCGCCCAGGGCGGGGCGACGAGGCCGGTGGATCTTTTGCCGCCTATGCGCGCCGCTCGCGTCACCCCAGACGGGCTGCATGTCACCTTCATGTCGAAGGCGAGCCCGGCGCCAAGTGGATACGACAACCGCGACATCGACAGCGGTCAAGCCGCCGCCGAGGTCTACCGATACGACGCCGCGGCCGGCGATCTTCATTGCGTCTCGTGCAACCCGACCGGGGCGAGGCCGGCCGCGGTTCTCGCTGAAGCCGTCATGACCGCCGCCCGCATCCAGGGCTGGGAAGCAAATCAACATGCTCCCAGGGTGATCACTGACGACGGCTCGCGCGTCTTCTTCGAAAGCCACGAGGCGCTCGTCCCATCAGACTCCAACGGCACCTGGGACGTCTATCAGTGGGAGGAGCCCGGCAAAGGCACCTGCACCACCGCCACCCCCACCTACACCGACACGACCGGCGGCTGCGTGGACCTCCTCTCCTCCGGCCAGAGCGCCGCGCGCTCCCTGTTCCTGGACGCCGACCCCTCCGGCAACAACGTCTTCCTCGCCACCCAGAGCTCCCTGGTCGGTCAGGACTACGGCCTGAACGACGTCTACGTCGCCCGCGTCGGCGGCGGCTTCCCCGAGCCCGTGCCGCCGGGCGATTGCGAAGGGGCCGCCTGCCAGGGCCCGGCGCCGGCGCCCCCGGTGAGGACGCCCGCCAGCGAGTCCTTCCAGGGCCCCGGCAACGAGACCGATAAACCGAAAGCCCGCAGATGCCCGAAAGGCAAGCGCCGCGTCACCCGCAAAGGCAAAGCGCGCTGCGTGAAGAAGCGCAAAGCCAGCAAACAGCGCAGCGGCCAGAGAGGGGGCCGGCGATGAGCCGCGCCCGCTCACTCGCCCTCGGCCTGCTCTCCCTGATGGCGTGCCTCGCCCTGGCGCCAGCGTCGGCCTCGGCTGACTTCGGCCTCTCAGACATCTCGGTCTCCTTCACCGAAGCCGACGGCTCGCAGGCCCGCAAAGCCGGCTCTCACCCCTTCCAGATGACGACCACCTTCAAGGTCAACACGGTCGAGCACCCCGACAAACCCGGCGTGCAGGTGGTAGACGGCGCCCTGCGCAACCTCGACGTCACCCTGCCGGCCGGCTTCGCGGGCAACCCGACCGCCGCGCCCAGGTGCGAGACGATCGACTTCCTCACCCTCGAGGTCCTCGTCCCCGCCTGCGCGGACGCCACCGCGGTCGGCACCCTGCGCGTGGAAGTCGGCGGCGCGACCGGCATAGTCGGCGAAGAAACCGTCCCCGTCTACAGCCTCCTGCCCTCCCCGGGCGTCGCCGCCAAGCTCGGCTTCTACGTCGCCGAGCTGCCGGTCACCATCGACATCAGCCCCGCCCAAACCTCCCCCTACAACGTCGTCGCCTCGCTTCGCAACACCTCCCAGATCGCCGAAGTGCTGGGCTCTGAATTCACGATCTGGGGCAACCCCTCTGACCCCCGCCACAACGCCGAGCGCGGCGAGTGCGTGCGCACCCCGGCCGCCGACCTCTGCCCCACCGACGCCCCCGCCAAACCGCTGATCACCCTGCCGCGCTCCTGCGAGGGTCCCCTGACGACGACATTCCACGCCGTCTCATGGTGGTCGGGGAGCCGCTTCGACCCCGGCCCGCCGGCGAGCTTCCACCACTCCGAGCAGACCCCCGGCATGATCGACTGCTCGGGGCTCGGCCTCTCGGCCGACCTGCAGGTTCGCCCGACCTCCGCCCAGGCCGAGTCGGCCTCGGGCCTTGAAGCCGACCTCCTGGTCACCGACGAGGACGTAAACGAGCCCTCCGGGCGCGTTGACTCCGACGTCTCCGCGGTGGTGGTCGAACTGCCCGAGGGCGTGACCGCCAACCCCTCCTTCGCCGCCGGGCTCGCCACCTGCTCCTCGGCGCAGCTGGCCGCAGAGACGCTCACCTCCGCGCCGGGGCAGGGCTGCCCGCTCGCCTCCAAGATCGGCACCGTCGAAGCAACCACCCCGATCCTCGAGGACACCGTCCTCAGGGGCGCCCTCTACATCGCCCCCCAGGACGACCCCGACTCCCCCGGTCAGGAGAACCCCTTCGACTCGCTGCTCGCCATGCACCTGGTCGTCAAGGACCCGACCCTGGGCCTCCTGGTCCGCCAGTCGGGCCTGATCGAACCCAACCGCGCCACCGGGCAGCTGATCTCGATCTTCGACGAGCTGCCGCCCTTCCCGCTCGGCGAGGTCCGCCTGCGCCTCAGGGAGGGCGCCAGGAGCCCCCTGATCACCCCGCCTCGCTGCGGGCCCCACACCACCTTCTCTGAGCTCTTTCCCTCCGCGGACCCCGAAGAGCCGCTGGAGGTGCCCTCCACCTTCCAGATCACCTCAGGCGTCGGCGGAGGCCCCTGCCCGAGCGGGGCGCCCTTTGACCCCGGCTTCTCGGCCGGCACTGCCTTAAACAACGCCGGCTCCTTCTCGCCCTTCCACATGCGGCTGACCCGCCGAGACGCAGATCAGGACCTGACCCGCTTCGATGCGGTCCTGCCCCCCGGCGTGCTCGCCAAGCTGGCCGGGGTCTCCAAATGCCCCGACGCCGCGATCGCCGCCGCCAAGGCAAAGAGCGGCAAAGCCGAGCTCGCCCAGCCCTCCTGCCCGGCCAACTCGCGGATCGGCGGCGTCTGGGGGGGAGCGGGGGTCGGCACCGACCTCACCTACGTGCCCGGCTCGCTCTACCTGGCCGGCCCGGTCGGCAAAGCCCCCCTCTCTGTCGTCGGCGTCGTCCCCGCCGTCGCCGGCCCCTTCGACGTCGGCACCGTGGTCGTGCGCCAGGCGCTTCGGGTCAACCCCCGCAGCGCCACCGCGGAAGTCGACGGCGCCTCCTCAGACCCGATCCCCCACATCCTCGAAGGCATCCCGCTGAAGGTCAGAGACATCCGCGTCGACGTCGACCGGCCCGGCTTCACCCTGAACCCGACCAGCTGCGATGCCTCCCAGACCCTCGCCGACATCTGGGGTGGCGGGACCAACGTCTTCAGCCTCGCCGACGACTCCCCGGTGCGGCGCGCCTCGCGCTTCCAGGCCGCCAACTGCTCGCGGCTCGGCTTTGAGCCGCGCCTGGCCATCAAGCTGCGTGGCGGCACCAAGCGAGGCGCCCACCCGGCCCTCACCGCCACCTACAGGCCGAGGCCCGGCGACGCCAACCTCGCCTCGGTCGCCACCCGCCTGCCCCGCTCGGCCTTCCTCGACCAAGCCCACATCCGCACGATCTGCACCCGCGTTCAGTTCGCCGCCGACGCCTGCCCGGCCGCATCGATCTACGGCACCGCGACGGCGACCACGCCGCTGCTGGACGAGCCCCTCTCAGGCCCCGTCTACCTCAGATCCTCCGACAACGAGCTGCCCGACATGGTCCTCGACCTGCACGGCATCGTCGACGTCGAGGTCTCAGCCCGCATCGACTCGGTAAAGGGCGGCATCAGGGCCTCCTTCACCGACGCCCCCGACGCGCCGGTCACCGAGGTCGTCCTGCGGATGCAGGGCGGCAAGAAGGGACTCGTCGTCAACAGCACGAACCTCTGCGCGAGGCGCAACCGCGCGCGGGTCGTGCTGGGGGCACAGAGCGGGAAGAGCCTCAGGCTGCGGCCGGTGGTGCGGCCGAGCGGGTGCAAAGGTCGGGGCGGGAAGGGCCGCAAAGGCGGCAAAGGCCGCTAGCCGAAGGCCCGCGCGCGCCGTTCTGCGCGCGCGGCCGATCCTCCCACCTGCTTTGCGGGCCTTTCCGGAGCCTTAACCGAGAACCAAGCGTTTTCGCTTGAACACAGAGATCCTCGGGCGTATCTCCCCCGCACCCGCGCAAACTAGGGAAGGGGAGCAAGATGAGCCTGAAGCTGAAGGTCTTCAGCCTGGGCGTCCTCGCCGTTGTGGCGGCGAGCGCTTTGGCGGTGGTGAATGCTGGGGCGGTGACGCCACCCGGGAGTCATTTCCTGTCTCACTCGGCGGAGCATCACCTCGTCATCAAAGGGACAGATGGCTTCGGAACTGGTCACGCCATGAAGTTCCGCGGGGAATCGGGAGAAGCCATTACCTGCACACACTCGACGTACCACGGCACACTGACTGGGTCGGCTGCCACAACAACCCAAGCTTTCCAGGTCAGACCCCACTACACAAAATGCGCTACAGAAGGCGGCAGCTGGGGTTCGGTAACCATACATGTGCCGGCCGCGTGTGGAACAAACGTGATCGAATTCACAAGCGGCAATCCGGGCACAGTCCACGTCAATTGTCAGATTACGATCACACATCCCAATTGCACGATTCGCGTACCCGTGCAGACATCATCGGGAGCCACGTATACACCGTTTGCTGAAAGCAATGCGTCAGCCTTGACAATTGACGTCTCCGGCCAGGAAGAACTCACAAGTCACTACGAGGCCGGGATCTGCGTCTTTCTAGGTACAGCTCATAAGCACAAATTGGAAGGCCAGGCTACATTCTGGGGTGAGCACACATCAGGTAGCCGAGTGGGCATCACACACACATAATCCAAGAGATAAGTGACTACGGCCTGGCCGGCACCCGCGGCTCGGCCAGGCCGTAGGTCTCGTAGGCGCCGAACGTCGCGAAGGTCTTGTGCGTGGGGCCGTGGTAGTCGGAGGACGCGGTAGGGACAAGCCCCCGCTCGTCGCACAGGGCCAGCAGGTGCTCCGTCTGGTCCTTGGAGTGGGTCGGGTAGAAGGCCTCGACGCCGTCGACCGGCAGGGCGCGGATCAGCTCCTCGACCTTGGCCGGCTCGGAGATGTCCCAGTAGGGATGGGCGACGACCGGGACGCCGGCGGCCTCCCTAATCACCTCGACAGCCTGCTCGGCGGTCGGCCAGCGGCGTGGCACGAACGCCTTGGCGCCCGGCACTAGATACTCCTCGAAGAAAGGCCCGAGGTCGCCGCTCGCCCCCGCGGCCCGGGCGATGTGCGGTCGCCCGATTGAGAGGGCGTCGCCCGCCTCGCGAACAGCGTCGTCGATCGTCAGCTCGAAGCCCTCGCGGCGCAGGTTCTCGATGATCTCTTCGGCGCGCGCGACCCGTTCGCGCTGCGCCCGCTCGCAGGCCGGCGCAATCCGCTCCAAATCGACCCAGTAGCCGCAGACGTGCAGGTCTTCGGCGTACTCGTGCACGCACGACATCTCGATCGCCGGCACCAGCTCGACGCCAAGCCGCGCCGCCGCCTCCGCCGCCTCCTCGACGCCGGCGATCGCGTCGTGGTCGGTCAGGGCCAGCGTGGTGACACCGGCCTCGTAGGCTTCGGCGACCACCGCGGCGGGCGCCAGTTGGCCGTCGGAGACGGTCGAGTGGCTCTGCAGCTCGATCATGGGGTGGGGAACCCTAGCTGGGCGCCTGCTGGCGGCGAGACCCGCCGGCCGCCCGCCTTAATAGAGTGCCGCGTCCGATGTTCGAGAAAGTCCTGATTGCCAACCGCGGCGAGATCGCGATCCGGGTCGCCCGCACCCTCAAGGAGATGGGGATCGGCTCGGTCGCCGTCTACTCCGAGATCGACCGCGACGCCCCGCACGTGCGCGAGGCCGACGAGGCTTTCCTGATCGGCCCGGCGGTCCCGGCCGAGAGCTACCTGAACATCGCGAAGATCGTCGAGACCGCCCAGCAGGTCGGCGCCCAGGCGATCCACCCTGGCTACGGCTTCCTCGCCGAGAATGCCGACTTCGCCCGGGCCTGCGCCGAGGCCGACGTCGTCTTCATCGGCCCACCGCCGGAGGCGATCGAAGCAATGGGCTCCAAGACGCGGGCCCGCGAGATCATGGCCGAGGCCGGCGTCCCGATCGTCCCCGGCGCCACGGAGCCGGCCGCGGACCTCGATGCCGCGAGGCAGCAGGCCGACGAGGCCGGCTACCCGGTCGCCTGCAAGGCCGCCGGCGGCGGCGGCGGCAAGGGCTTCCGCGTCGCGATGACGCCCGACGACCTCCAGGACGCCTACGAGGGCGCCTCTCGCGAAGGCGAGAAGTTCTTCTCCGACCCGCGCGTCTACGTCGAGCGCTACCTCGAGGACCCGCGCCACGTCGAGGTTCAGGTGCTCGCCGACTCGCACGGCAACGTCATCCACCTCGGCGAGCGCGACTGCTCGCTGCAGCGGCGCCACCAGAAGGTCGTCGAGGAGGCGCCCGGCCCGCACGTCGACGAGGAGATGCGCGAGCGGATCGGCAAGATCGCGACCGACGCCGCCGAGGCGGTCGGCTACCGCGGCGCCGGCACGATCGAGGGGATGCAGGTCGGCGACGAGTACTTCTTCCTCGAGATGAACACCCGCGTCCAGGTCGAGCACTGCGTGACCGAGATGGTCACCGGAATCGACATCGTCCGCGAGCAGGTCCTCGTCGCCGCGGGGGAGCCGCTCTCGATCTCCCAGGACGACATAGAGCTTCGCGGCCACGCGATCGAGTGCCGGATCAACGCCGAGGCGGCGCACAAGAACTACGCGCCGGCGCCCGGCGCGATCACCAGCTACCGCGAGCCGGCCGGTCCTGGCGTGCGCGTCGACTCCGGAGTCGAGGCCGTCTCCGAAGTGACGCCGATGTACGACCCGATGGTGGCGAAGCTGATCGTCTGGGACGTCGACCGCGATCACGCCACCCGTCGCATGCTGCGAGCGCTCGACGAGTACGAGGTCGGCGGGCTCACCACCCTGATCCCCTTCCACAAGGCGATCCTCGCCACCGAGCAATGGGCGCGCGGCGAGACCTGTCGCGACCTGATGGAAGACAAGGAGTGGCTGAAGACCACCGCGCCGGCCGACGAGGCACCGCCGGCCCCCAGCGATGACGGGCAGGGCGAGCTGGTCGCCCGCGACTACAAGGTCGAGGTCTCCGGCAAGCTCTTCGAGGTCAAGGTGATGGGCGAGGCAGTCGGCGCGATCGCCGCGGGTAACCCAGCCGCGGCAGGTGGCGGCCGCAAACCGCCGAAGCGCGAGCGCAAGGCGGGCGCCGCCGCCAGCGCCTCGAGCGAGTCCCTCCCATCCCCCTTGCAGGGCACCGTGCTCAAGGTGGCGGTCGAGGAGGGCGCCGAGGTCTCAGAGGGCGACCTGATCTGCGTGATCGAGGCGATGAAGATGGAGAACGAGATCACGGCCCACCGCTCGGGCAAGGTCACCTCGCTCAACGTCGCCGAAGGCGCAGCGGTTTCTTCAGGGGATGTCCTAGCGGTCATCGAGTAGGGACCGGTAGTCCCTCGAACGGGCGGATACTCAAAACGCCGGCCTAATTATGCCGGCGTTTGTCCGGGCGAGGGACTACCGGTCCCTACCTACCCCGTTCCCGTTCGCGCCGCGCTTTTTCGCGCTCGCGTTCCCGTTCGCGCACTTCGCGCTGTTTCTGCGCCTGCAGCCGCTGGAACTCGACTCGGGTCAGCGGCAGTTTGGGCGTGACTTCGCTACAGACCGAGCCCGTGCAGTCGATCAGCCGCTTCATCTGCCGGTGCAGGAAGTTGCGGATCGGGAAGAAGTTCGGGACCTTGTGCAGCGAGTTGAGCTCGTGGGGGTCGCGGTTGATGTTGTAGAGCTCCTTCTCGCCGGTCGGCCAGGCGATGTACTTGTAGGGGCCGAGCCTGATGCCCGCGTAGTCCTTGGGCGGCGCCAGCAGCGAGGCGGTCGCCTTCGGCCCGCTCGCCGACGCCCTCGCCCCGCTCGCGGAGGAGTGCCTCGCGCCGGACGCGCCCGCTGCCTCGGCGCCCTCTTCGGGCACCGCCCCGCCGGCTTCGACGTCGCTCGTCTCGACGAAGGACTCGAAGAGGATCGGACGGCGGCTGCGAAGTTCGGGGTCTTCCATGTACGGGACTAGCGAGCGCCCGTCGATGCTCTTGGTGGCCGTCGCCCCTGCCAGCTGCAGGAGGGTGGGCGCGATGTCGATGTTGGCCACCAGCTCGCCGGTCGAGCTGTCCGGTTTGATCCCCGGGCCCCGGATCAGGAACGGCATGTGGGTGGCCGGCTCGTAGGCGAGGAACTTGCCGCCCAGCAGGCGGTGCTCGCCGAAGAAGAAGCCGTTGTCGGAGGTGAAGAGGACGTAGGTGTTGCGCAGCCGGCCCATCGCGCCGAGCGTGTCGATGATCCGTTTGACGCCGTCGTCGACCCCGCGCAGCGACTCCAGCTGCTTTTGCCAGTAGACGCGGTAGGTGCGCTTCTCGTTCGGCGTCAGGTGCGGCGCGTCGCGGATGAAGCGCGGCTTGTCGGTCACGTTGCCCTCGTCCAGCCCCTCGGAGCGATTGTGCGGCAGCTGGTCGCCGCGGAACCAGTCGTAGTGGCGCGGCGCCGGCTCCGGCCCGGCCGGCCGGCGGAAGTCGCCGTGCGGGGCGGTGTAGTCGAGCTGGACGAAGAAGGGCTGTTCGGCCGGGGTCGCGAACATCTCGTTGCTGGCGATTTCGGTCAGCTTGTCGGTCGCGTAATTGCAGGGGAGCCCGTTGGCCGGCGCGAAGGGGCAGCCGAAGTCGTCGCGGACCGTGTATTCGCGCGATTCCCAGGAGCCCGGGTCGCCGACCGGCCCGAGGATCTGGCCGTTCACGTTCAGCTTGTAGCCGTAGTAGTAGTGCGTGGTGTCGGATTCCGGAATCGAGTACCAGGCGCTCCAGCCAGGCGCGACCTCCAGCCCGGTGCTGTACGGCTCGTCGCCGTAGCCGTTGAGGAACTTGCCGACGTGGATGGTGCGGTAGCCCGCCGCCTGCAGCCAGACCGCGAGGTTGTGCTGCATCGCGCCGCGGAAGCTGAAGCCCAGGAAGCCGCCGTTGGGCTGGACGTTCCCCTTCACGTTGTGGCTGTGCGCGTAGCGGCCGGTCAGCAGGCTCACCCGCGACGGGCAGCAGAGGGGGTAAGGCACGTAGTAGCGGTTGAACGTCATGCCTTTCTTGGCGATCAGGTCGAGCGTGTTGGGCATCGCCCGCGTCTCGCCCGCCCCCGGGAAGGTCTGGAACGTCGCGTAGAGGCTGTCCAGCGTCTGGTCGTCGGTCTGGATGACGACGAAGCTGGGGGCTTCGCCGGCCGTGCGCGGCGGCGGGATCGGGCCGGCGGCGCTGCGCGCCGGAGCCAGCCAGAGGCAGAGCGCGCAGAGCAGGGCCAGCAGCCCCGCGACGATCGGGAGCCGCGCGGACGCTGACGTGCGGATGTCGCTCGTTGGGCGCATCTAGAAAGTTGCCGGGCCTGCCAGCCGGTTCGGCCTGCTCAAAAGACCAACCCTCACCGGCCTGCTGAGTTGCGAAACGCTAGAGAACGACTAGGACGCGCCGAGCTTTTTCGCCGCGTCGCGGAAGTTTTTCACCGTCGCGGCGGGGGCTTTGCGCCCTTCGAGTTTCTCGTTGTGCCGGTTGACCCAGATCACCGGCACGTTCATTTTCAGCAGCGGCGCCACGTCCGTCGTGTAGCTGGAGCCGATGTGGACCCAGCCTTTCTTGCTGCCGATCCGGCGCGCGCACTCTTTGAAGTGGGTCGGGTCCGGCTTGTAGCTGCGCACCTGCTGGGCGGTGACGACGAGGTCGAGTTCGGTCCGCAGGTGGCGGCGGGAGATCCCCAGCAGCTTGTCGTCGATGTTGGAGACGATCCCGATCTCGTAGCGTTTTCCGAGCCGGTCCATCGCCGCGTTCGCCTCGCGGAAGGGCAGCCAGTAGGCGACGCTGTCGGGCAGGAACTGGGCCCGCGAAGGCTCGATCTCCCAGCCCACCTCGCGCGCCACGTTGACGATCGTGCGGCGCAGCACCTCGGCGTAGAGTTCGTAGGAGCCGGCCATGATTTCGGCCTGCACTTCGAAGAAGCGCTCCATGAAGGGCCCCTCCTCGAAGCTGAAGCCGTCCTTCTCCGCCTCTTTCCGGCAGGCCTCGAGGATCCCCTTCTCCCAATCGATCAGGGTGCCGTAGCAATCGGCGGTCACCCATTTGATGGTTTTGAGGGCTGGAAGGGGCATCGGGCGCGGCATCTTATGGGAAGCGGCCCGCGGCGAGCCTCGTCGCCGTTCCCCTGCCGCGGAGCCCGCCCCGCAGCCGGTTGGATAGGCTGCCCGCCGCGCTCGGCAGGAGCGCCGATTCCACATGGACCTCCTCGAGTACCAGGGCAAGCAGCTGTTCGCCGCGCACGGAATCGCCGTGCCAAGCGGCGAGGTCGCGAAGACCGTGGACGAGGCCGTCGCGGCGGCGGAGCGGATCGGCTACCCCTGCGCGATCAAGGCCCAGGTCCTGATCGGCGGGCGTGGCAAGGCCGGCGGAATCAAGATCGCCGCCGACGCCGAGGAGGCGCGCGCGCATGCCGACGCGATCCTCGGAATGGACATCGTCGGGCCGCATGGCGAGGGCCCGTTCCGGGTCGACCAGGTCTGGATCGAGGGCGGCTCGGACATCGCCGAGGAGTACTACGCCTCGATCATCCTCGACCGCGGCGAGAAGAAGCTGCTGGCGATGGTCTCGGCGAAAGGCGGCATGGACATCGAGGCGGTCGCCGCCGAGGACCCCAAAGCTCTGGTCAAGCGCCACATCGACCCGACCCGCGAGTTCGACGCCGCGACGGCGCGCTCGATCGTCGCCGACGCCGGTCTGGCCGAGGACGCGCTCGACCAGGCCGCCGCCGTGCTGGTGAAGCTGGCCGAGGTGGCGCGCGAGGAGGACGCGACCCTGATCGAGGTCAACCCGCTGATCGTCACCGCCGACCGCGACGTCGTCGCCCTCGACTCCAAGGTGACGATCGACGGCAACGCCCTCTTCCGCCACCAGGACCTGGCCGAGATCGCCGACACCGTCGACGATCCGCAGGAGCAGATGGCGAAGGAGAAGGGCCTCACCTACGTCAAGCTCGACGGCAACGTCGGGATCCTCGCCAACGGCGCCGGCCTCTGCATGTCGACGCTCGACGTCGTCGCGCAGGCGGGCGGCGCTCCGGCCAACTTCCTCGACGCCGGCGGCGGCTCGAAAGCCGAGGCGATCGTCGACGCGCTGACCGTGATCTCCTCCGACCAGAAGGTCACCGCGATCCTCTTCAACATCTTCGGCGGGATCACCCGCTGCGACGAGATCGCCAAGGGCATCGTCGAGGCATCCGGCCAGCTCGACCTCGGCGTGCCGCTGGTCGTGCGGCTCGACGGGACGAACTCCGAGGAGGGGCTGGCGATCCTTGCCGAGGCCGACCTGCCCAACCTGCACCAGGAGAAGACGATGCTGGGCGCCGCGAAGCGCGTCGTCGAGCTGGCGGAGGCGAGTGGCTGATGTCGATAATCGTCGGCAACGAGACCAAGCTCGTCGTCTCCGGGCTGACTGGTCGCGAGGGCTCTTTCCACGGGCTGCGCAACCGCGCCTACGGGACCGACCTCGTCGCGGGAGTCACGCCCGGCAAGGGTGGCCAGGACGTCGAGGGGGTGCCGATCTACGACTCGATCCGCGAGGCGGTCGAGAAGGAGGGCGCCAACACCTCGATGATCTTCGTGCCGGCCCGCTTCGCCGCGCCCGCGATCGACGAGGCGATCGAGTCGGGGGTCGAGACGGTGATCGCGATCACCGAGGGCATCCCCGTGCTCGACATGCTGAAGACGTATTGGAAGGCGCAAGAGGCGGGCGTGCGGCTGATCGGGCCGAACTGCCCCGGCGTGCTCTCGCCCGGCAAGGCCAACGTCGGCATCATCCCGGCCCAGTTCTTCGACCCCGGCAAGATCGGCGTCGTCTCCAAGTCGGGCACGCTGACCTACCAGATCGGCAACGAGCTGAAGCAGGCGGGCGAGGGGAACTCCTCGATCGTCGGCATCGGCGGCGACCCGATCGTCGGCTCGGACTTCATCGACATCCTCAAGCTCTACGAGGCTGACCCCGAGACCGAGCTGATCGTGATGGTCGGCGAGATCGGCGGCGACGCCGAGGAGCGTGCCGCCGAGTTCATCGCGTCCGAGATCTCCAAGCCGGTCGTCGCCTACATCGCCGGCTTCACGGCGCCGCCCGGCAAGCAGATGGGCCACGCCGGCGCGATCATCTCCGGCTCGTCGGGCACCGCGCAGGCCAAGAAGGAGGCGCTGGAGGAGAAGGGCGTCCGGGTCGGCGAAAGCCCCACCGAGACGGCGCGGATCGCGGTCGAGACGCTGCGCGGCTAGGTCCGCGCTACCGCTAGAACCGCTTCGGTCGGAGCGTCAGGCCGCGGACGATCGCTTCCATCCCCTCGAAGGAGCCGTAGGGGTTTGCGGTTTCGATGAAGTCCGGGGCGGGGGGAGCGTTGACGACGATTCTCACCCCACCGACGTCGACCCACGCGGTGAACGCCCGCGGCTCGTCCTTCGGGCAGCGCCTGAAGTCCTCTTTGTAGCCGCCGAAGATCGTCGCGGTTCGATCTGGCAGGGCGATCGTCCTCGTCCGGGTGCACTTCCAGGTGGTGATCGCGCGGGCGGTCTTGGAACGGGCGAAAACGGGCCACGTCTCCGGGGTCCAGGTCTTGAGCCAAATGGTCGCGTAGTGGACTTCCAGCGGGGCGGTCGGGCCTTCGGGGAGAAACCCAGTCGTTTCCGCGATCGGCTTGCCGGTGAACCCGGATCTGTAGAGCCGGTTCTCCGGCAGTCCCCGGCCCGGCCGGAAGTTGCGTCCCAGCCAATAGACGGGGAGGTCGATCGCCGGGTCGTCGAGCCCGACTTCGCCGTCGAAGCGTTCGGCGCGCGTGTAGCGGGTCGGCTTGCGTATGTGCGCCTGCTGGAGGCGGGCGAGCTCCGCCGCCATGCGGTCCGCCTGCGAGTAGGAATCGGCGACGGCCTCGACCACGGCCAGCGTGTTGCCCGACCGCCAGACGAGGAAGGACGCGGCGCGACCCGCCTGCCTGAGGTATCCCGACGTCGGGGCGTGGAAGAGCCTGGTGGCCCGGCCGACCCGCTCACTGGGCCGGACCTCGCGCGGCGGATCGTCACGCCCGATGATTTCGGGGGCCACCGCCCAGCCGGCGTCGGCTGCCGCGTCGCTTCCCAGGGCCATAACGCCCGTTCCCGCAAGGGCAGGGCTCGGGGTTTGGCCCGGCAGGGAGTAGAGCCGCGAGTAGGCGTCGATGCAGCCCTTCGGGCGATAGCGAACGATGAACCTCGCCAGCCTGGGCGGGGTGTCGTCGGGGTTCGTCAGGTGCGAGCAGAAGATCCTCTCGTCCTCCGACTCCTGGAGGTCGAAATTGACGTAGCCGAGCGGCAGGTCGCTCAGCCGCAGGATCAGCCGGGTCTGATCCGGGCCCTTCCGAGGGGCGGCATCCGCTCCCATCGAGGCGATCGTCGCGAGGCCGGCGGCCAGGCCGAGAAGGCCTAGGGCTGCCCCTATGGCGATCCGTCGCCCCCGCTCCTCTAGCGTCCTTGCCATCGGTCTGAGCCTACGCCCGGCAGCGGCCGTTCGCCGACCGACCGTTGCTAGGCTCGGCTCACGATGGCCACGGACACGATCTCCTTCGCTCGCGGCGCCCCCAGCGCCGACATCCTGCCCAAGGACGCGGTGCGCGACGCGGCCGCCGCGGCGCTCTCGGAGGATTGGCAGAAAGCTCTCTCCTACGGAACCGGCATCGGCCATCCGGGCCTCTGCCAGTGGGTCGCGGAGCGGCACGGCGGGCTGGACGCCGGCCAGGTAATGATCGCCAACGGCTCGCTGGAGGCCGGCTGGATGCTCTTCGAGCACCTGCTCGAGCCGGGCGACCGGGTGATCGTCGAGCAGCCGACCTACGACCGCACCCTCTTGATGCTGCAACGGCTCGGGGTCGAGCTGGTGCCGGTGGCCCTGGAGGCCGACGGCATCGACGTCGGCGCGGTCGAGGCGGCGCTGGGCGACGGCCCGGTCAAGCTCGCCCACGTCATCCCCAACTTCCACAACCCGGCGGGCTGCACGCTCTCGGCCGAGAAGCGGGTCCGCCTGGTCGAGCTGGCCGCCGAGCACGGCTTTTGGCTCTTCGAGGACGACCCCTACCGCGAGCTGCCCTTCGAGGGAGAGCCGCTGGAGACGATGCTCTCGATCGACAAGGCGGGCCGCGTCGTCCACGCCTCCTCCTTCTCGAAGACGGTCAGCCCGGGCGTCCGGGTCGGCTACCTGGCCGGGCCCGCGGAGGAGATCGCCAAGCTCGCCAAACGCGCCAACGAGACCTACATCTCGCCCAACATGCTGGCCGAGGCGGTCGTGCTGGAGCTGTGCCGCTCCGGCGGGCTCGACGCCAACATCGAGTTCGTGCGCGGCGCCCTGCGCGACCGGCGCGACGCCCTGGTCGACGCGCTGCGCGACCAGATCCCCGAGGCCGAGTTCGTCGTCCCGGCCGGCGGCTACTTCCTCTGGCTCGACCTCGCGGAGGGCACGGACACGACGGTGCTCCTCGCCGAGGCGAAGGGCGAGGGCGTCGCCTTCGTCGCCGGCCCCGACTTCATGATCGACGGGGGTGCCAACAGCTTGCGTCTTTCCTTCGCGAGCGTCCCGCCCGACCGCATTCCCGAGGGCGTTGCGCGTATCGCTCGCTCTCTGGAGCGAGTCCGAACCGGCTCGCCCGCGTAGCCGACTTTGACCCCCCTGGAAGGGGGTCAAGGTCCGAAGCGCTCAGCGGCCGTAGCGATCCTGCGAGAGCACGAGCTGCTCCGGGATAGCGGCGCGCGGCGGTGGCGCCGGGTCGGCCCGCACCGAGACGGTCTCGGCGACGCTGCGCGAGACGTGGTGGGCGCCGTCGCTCGAGGCGATCGTCACGCCGTCGTCGTCTGAGCTATCGACCTTGCCCTCCAGCCCCGGGTGAAGGCCCGCGTCCTTGAGGTAGTGGAGCAGCTCCTCCGCCTCGTTCTCGAAGCGCAGCACGACGACGTCGGCGCCGACCTCGACGTCGGCGAGCAGCGAGCCGCGCTCGCGCGCCCCCTCGACGATCGGGTGGCCGTGCGGGCAGGTCGTCGCGTCCCCGATCGCCGCTCGCATCCGCTCCTCCAGCACCGGTGACATCGCGTGCTCGATCCGCTCGGCCTCCTCGTGGACCTCGTCCCAGGGGATCCCCAGCACGTCGGTCAGAAAGCGCTCGATCATCCGGTGGCGGCGCACGATGTAGCTGGCGTGCTCGCGCCCGGACCCGGTGAAGGCGAGCGACTTGTCGGGGTTGCGCTCGACGTAGCCGTCGTCGACGAGGCGGCCGATCATCTCGTGGACGGTCGGCGGCGAGAGCTGCATCGCGCGGGCGATGTTGGCGCCCGTCATCGGCAGCCCGGCCTCCTCGAGCCAGAACATGATCTCCAGGTACTCCTGCTCGGCGACGGTCGCGCTCTCCTGCGACAAGCGGCTCTCCTCTCAGCGGTCGGGGACGAGGCCGATACTAGAGATCGGCGGACCGCCGCTCAGCGTTCCGCCAGGCTGGAGACGACGGCCTCGTAGAAGCCGTCGCCCATCGCCCCTTCGGTGACCGTGACGTTGTCCCAGGCGGCGAGCGCGGCGCGCAGACCGGGGTCACGCTGGGGGCCGTTCGCGACGACGAAGAAGCGGCCGACCGCGGCGGCCACCTCCAGGTCCTCGACCGAGTCGCCGACCGCGATGCAGTCGGCCGGGTCGTAGCCGCGGGCGCGGGCGTGGGCGGCGGCCCCGTTCGCCTTGCTGACCAGCTTCGGGACGAGGTGGTAGGCGTGGGCGGGCTCGCCCGTCGAGGCGAGCGGGCGGTTGATCGCCCCGTTGTCGAGGAAGCGCAGGTCGTCGTGGCCCTCCTCGGCCAGCAGCGCGTTGACCTCGTCCACGGAGACCGCGCCGCGAAAGAGGTGGGAGAGGACGCGGCCGTGGTGCCAGGGCGAGTGGTATTCGATCCGCTCGGGGAAGCGCTCGAAGAGCAGCCTGGGGATGCCGCGCGCCTCGATCTTCTCGTAGACGGTGCCGTCGTCGTCGGGGACGAGGTCGCCGGTCAGCAGCGTCGTCTCACCGTCGATCGCGAAGGCGCAGCCGGCCTCGTATATGTAGGAGGCCTGGCCCATCAGGCGGGCGGCCTCGTGGACCTGCGGCTCGCGGCGGCCGGACATGATCACCACCTCGACGCCGGCCCGGTGGCAGGCCTGCAACCCACGCGCCTGTGCCAGCGAGAAGCCACCGTCGGCGTCGCGGAAGAGCGAGCTGCCCTTGCCGAGCAGGGTGCCGTCGAGGTCCACGTAGACGCTTCGCAGGGCCATGGTGCGGCTCGCTACGGTAGCCAGATGAACCAATGCACGGGGCTGCGGGTCCTGTCGCGGAGAGGGGCCTCGCCGTCCTCGCAAGCTGCGGGCGGCGACCCCCGTCTCCACGCCACCCGCAGAGGATGCGCTCGATGATCTGGCGACTGGCGGGCCGTCAGCTGAGCTTGGATCAGCCCATTGCCGCGGGAATCGTCAACGTCACGGCCGACTCGATGTTCGAGGGGGCCCGCAGCGGCACGCCGGAGCAGGCGGTCGCCGACGGTCGGGCGCTGGCCGGGGCCGGCTTCGACATGCTCGACGTCGGCGCGGTCGCGGCGCGCAGCGGCCCGCCCGTGGCGGCGGAGCGGGAGGCGGCGGCGCTCGTGCCAGCGATCGAGGGCCTGACCAGGGTGGCCCTGGGCGGCGATGACGAGAGCGACGACGCCGGCACCGGCGTCCCGATCTCCGCCGACACGTTCTCGCCCGAGGTGGCTCGGCGCGCCCTGGCGGCCGGGGCCGTCGCGATCAACGACATCTCGGGCGGCTGCGAGGAGATGTTTGGGCTTGTCGCGGAGAGCGGCTGCGGCTACGTCCTCATGCACATCGAGGGCCCGCCACGGGTCGACCGGCCTCCGCGCGACTACGGCGACGTTGTCGATCACCTCAAAGCCTGGTTCGAGGGGAGAATCGAGCAAGCTCGGAGCCTTGGGGTGGACGAGGAGCAGATCGCGATCGACCCCGGCCTCGACTTCGACAAGACGACCGAGCAGGATCTGGAGATCCTGCGGCGGCTGCCCGAGCTGCGCGAGCTGGGCAGGCCGCTCTACGTCTCTCTTTCGCGCAAGGACCTCGTCGGCGCCGTGCTGGCCGGATCGTGGGAGGAGCGCCTGCCGGCGAGTGAGCGCGAGTGGGGCACCGTCGCCGCGGTTGCGCTCGCGGTGCGCGGTGGCGCCGACGTGCTGCGCATTCACGACCGCAGCTCGCTGCAGGCGGTGCGAGTTTCTGGCGCGATCCGGACGTCGCCAGACCAGGACGCAGAGAGGCTGGCAAGGGGAGCGCACACGTAGTGCGTGACCCGCAGCCAGCCGACCGAGGACGCCGTATGGCGACGTCCGGGGCCGCCAGCCTGCTGGAGCATCCGTGGTCGATCGCCATCGACCCCGCCCGCCGCGACGAGCGGATCGTCGCCGAGTCCTCGGAGCAGGAGCGGCCCGCCCGCCCGGTCGCCCTGCCGCGCTCGCTCGACCCGGGCCTCGTCGACGCCCTGCGCCGCGGTGGGATCGAGCGCCTCTACTCGCACCAGCGGGAAGCGTTCGAGATCGCCGCGAGCTCGAACCTCGTCCTGACCAGCGGCACCGCCTCGGGCAAGAGCCTCGCCTTCAACCTGCCGGTCCTCGACGGGATCGCCCGCGACGCCAAGCGCCGCGCCCTCGATCTCTATCCGACCAAGGCGCTCGCGCAGGACCAGGCGCGCAAGCTCGCCGCGCTGCGCCCGCCCAACCTGCGCGAGGCGATCTACGACGGCGACACGCCGCGCGAGGAGCGGCCGGCGATCCGCCGTCGCTCCAACCTCGTCCTCACCAACCCCGACATGCTTCACGTCGGCGTCC
>DASQDJ010000258.1:0-2454 GCA_035634215.1 Solirubrobacterales bacterium
AACAAACGCCACAGCCTCCGCCTCAACATCCAGGACCCCGACGGCAACGAGCTGAACGAAGGCTTCGAGGCCGAGTTCGAGACCGGTCGCCCGCCGGGCATGCCGGCCGGCGCCGAGCAGCGCCTCGTGATGTCGATCGGCACCGCCGCGACCTTCTCGACCGCCGGCCCCCACGCCGCGGTCGTCCAGGTCAACGGCGAGGAGCTCGGCCGGGCGCGCTTCTACCTCGTGGAGCAGCCGGCCGGGCCCGAGATGGGCATGGCTTAGCCCCTTGCCGCGCCGCGCCTAGTTGAACGCGTAAAGCAGCAGAAAGGCGACGAGCACGAAGGAGGCGCCGGCGCCGATCATGCCCTTGTCGCGAGCGACCATGGCGGCGATCGAGCGGTCGTCGTTGCGGTCGTAGATCAGGTAGAGGTAGCGGAAGATCCCGTAGACGACGGGCGGGATCGTCCACATCATCTCGTTGCCGATCAGCGGCGAGTCGACGGCGTAGATCGAGTAGCTGATCACGGTGCCGGTGGTCACCATCGCGACCATCTGATCGAGGAAGGGCAGCGAGTAGTGCTCGAGGACGGGGCGGCTGCTCGTCCCCTCGTGCAGCTCGGAGACCGCCTCCTGGCGACGCTTGGTGAAGCCGAGGAAGAGGGCGATCATGCCGGTGCAGAGCAGCAGCCATTCGGAGGCGTGGGCGTCGACCGCGCTGGCGCCGGCGGCGACGCGGAGGATGAAGAGGCCGGCGAGGACCATCACGTCGACGATCACGATCTGCTTGAGGCCGAGGCTGTAGGCCATCTGGGCGACGCCGTAGACGACGACCATCACGCCGACCTCCCAGTTCACGGTGGCGAAGGCGAGCGCGATCGCCGCGATCGCGAGCCCGGGCGCGATCGCCTTGGCGGCGCCCTCCGAGAGCTCGCGCGCGGCCAGCGGCCGGAAGCGCTTCTTCGGGTGCTTGCGGTCAAGCTCGACGTCGATCAGGTCGTTGAGGAAGTAGCCGGCGCTGGAGATCGCGCAGAAGGCGGTGAAGGTCAGCACCGCCTCGCCGACCGCGTGGAAGTCGTCGACTTTGCCGGAGAAGAGCAGCCCGGCGAAGACGAAGAGGTTCTTGATCCACTCCTGCGGCCGTCCCGTCTTGATCGCCGCCCGCAGCGGGGTGCGGCGCGGCACGACGGGCTCCTCAGCGGCTTGGCGAGCGGGGTCGACTGGGACGGTCGGCTGTTCGGAGGTGATGGTGCCCATGGGCGAGAAGCGTCGCGAACGCGGTCGCGACAGGGTATCGCCGGGGATGGTCAGCGATCCGGGCTGCGGCTCTCCCGAATGGCTTCGAGCGCTTCCAGGTCGTCGCGATCGCGGGGACGCTCGCTTGCTCGCTTCATTTGGAGCAAGTGATCGAGTCGCTGACCTCGACCTTGCCGTCCAGGTCCCGAAGCAGGCTCGCGAGCCGTTCGAGGTACTCCTTTGAGGGATCGGGGATCAGATCGAGATCCTTGGTCGCCCGCACGTGGCCCCAAGCACCCACAGCCAAGCCACCGACGGCGACGAAGCGAACCTCAGCCGAGACCAGGCGCTCGACCAGTTCGCCCAGCTGAAGTGAGTCGCTCAACTCTCGCCGGGTGGCTTGGCCTGCCAGGCGCTGCCGGCGAAGCGCGAGACGAACTCGCTCAGCGCGATGGTCTCGGCGAGGTTGACGGACATCGGACGGCGCGCGTCTTCGAGCAGCCTCCTGCGTCGCACCTCCTCGTCGATGCGCCAGGGGTCTTCTCGCGCTTTATCGGTCTCTTTACTCATGGGTCGATCAGAACGCCGGGATTGAGGATGCCAGACGGGTCGAGCTCCGCCTTCGCGGCGCGCAGGGCCGCGGCGAACGGGTCGGGGCGCTGACGGTCGTACCAGGGGCGGTGATCGCGGCCGACCGCGTGGTGGTGAGTGATCGTGCCACCGGCCCCGAGGACCGCCTCCGAGGCGGCGGCCTTGACCTCGTCCCACTGCTCGACCTCGCCGCCGCGCACCGCCGGCGCCATCACGGTGAAGTAGGGCGCCGGGCCGTCGGGATAGACGTGGGTGAAGCGGCAGCTGACCCGGGGCGCGCCGGGGCCGTCGGCTGGGGCGCCGCAGACCTCGGCGACCTTCGCCCGGGCCGCCTCGATCGCATTCGCGTGCAGGTCCTCGAAGCGGTCCCAGGTGACCGCCGTCTCGAAGGTCTCCGAGAGGACGCCGCAGGCCACGAAGGTGTCGCGCAGGTACGGCGCCAGGAGGAAGGCGCTGCGCCAAGCCTCCACCGCGCCGCCCGTGCTTTCGCCGCCGACAGGCCCGGAGGCGGAGCCAGGGCCCGCTTTCAGGCCCGTCGGCGCCGCCTGCTCGCGGATCTCCCCCGGCTCGCCACCGTGCTCGCGGGCGATCGCCACCGCCTGGGTCATCGCCGCGCCGACCGGGTGGTGGGCCGACTCGAAGCCG
>DASQDJ010000259.1:0-10497 GCA_035634215.1 Solirubrobacterales bacterium
CGCCGAGCGCAGCACCGCCGCCTGCAGCTCGTCGAGCCTGCTGTTGAGGCCGGGCTCGACGTGCTCATAGCGACCGCACTGCCCGTAGTCGCGCAGCGAGCGGGCTCGCTCGGCAACCGAGGCGTCGCCGCTCAGCAGCACGCCGCCGTCGCCGAGCGCGCCGAGGTTCTTGGTCGGGTAGAGGCTGGTCGCCGCTGCGAGCCCCGCAAGCCCCGTCGGCCTGCCGGCGCGCTCGGCGCCGGCCGACTGGGCGCAGTCCTCGATCACCGCCACACCGTGCTCGGCGGCCAGTCGGTCGAGGGCAGCCGGGTCGAGCGGATGCCCGTAGAGGTGGACCGGCACGATGGCGGCGATCTCCGGATGGTCGCGCAGCGCCTCCTCCGCCAGATCGAGATCGAGCCCGCCGCTCTCGTCGACGTCGCACCAGACCGGCTCGGCGCCCGCCCTCAGGATGGCCAGGGTCGTCGCGAACGCGGTCAGCGGCGTGGTCAGCACCCGGTCGCCAGGCCCGACGCCCGCGCAGCGCAGGCCGATCTCGATCGCGTCGAGTCCGCTCGCCACCCCGACCGCGTGGGGAACGCCCCACCAGGCCGCCAGCTCGCGCTCGAACGCCTCGACCTCCTCGCCCAGGACGAGCCAGCCGCTGCGACCGACCCGGTCCACCGCCGCCAGCGCCTCGGCATGGATCTCCTGCCACTGGCGCGCGAAGTCATTCGCGGCCACTTTCGACGCTGAAGCCTCGGCCACCGCGGGCCAGCGTATCTGCCTCTCGGCTGAATAGCCTGCCCGGCGTGAAGATCCCCGCCCGCATAAAGGAGTGGCCGTGGTGGCTGCTCCTGGCCGGGCTGCTCGCCCTCGCCTTCTATGCCGTCAACGCGGCCCACTACGGGCAGCTGCCGCTGCGGATCGAGGAGGGCGAGTGGCCGCCGATGGCCGAGGCGGTCTACGAGACGGCCGAGCCCACGATCGAGGCCGGCGAGACCCGTCGCATCCGCTTCGAAGAAGACCTGAGCGTCGATGAAAGCCCCTTCGTCGGCGCCTGGCACCCGCCCCTATACATCTACGCGATCGGCGTCGCGACCGCCTTCGTCGGCACCGACTCACCGCAGGCGCTGCGGGGCGTCGGCGCGCTCGGCCTGCTCGCCGCCGCGCTGCTGCTGATCCTGATCGCGCGGGAGGTGACGCCGCGCTGGCGCCTGGTCGGCGGCGTCGCCGCGATCCTCCTGCTGCTCCACCCCTTCGCGATCCAGGGAAGCCTCTTCCTCGACATCGACAACTCGATCTACGCGCCGCTGGCGCTGCTGGCGATCTGGCTGGCGATTCGCTACGGCCAGCGCGAGGCCCCGCTGAGCGGCGGGCAGATCCTCGCGATCGGGGCCGCGCTCGCGCTCGTCACCTGGGCAAAGATGACCTCGACCACGGTGCTGATCGCCGCGATCGTCCTCTGGTGGCTGCTGAGCCGGCGGCCACCGCGGCGGGCGGCGCTGGAGTGCGCCGCCTTCCTCGCGGTGGGCGCAATCCTCTTTACCTCGACTTACGGGCTCTGGTGTGTGGTCACCGGCATCCCGTTCTCCTACACGTTCGACGTCACCTTCGCGGGCAAGAGCAACCGCCTCCTCTCGGAATGGTGGCTGGTGGAAAACGCCGTTCACTGGCACCTGCGCTGGCTCGGCCCCGCCGTGATCCTGCTGACGCTCGTCTACGCGGTCGACATGGTGCGCCGCTTTGCCGCGGAGCGGAAACCGCACCCGCTCGACCTGCCCTTTCTCTTCGCGGTCGGGGTGCTGATCTTCTACGTCGGCCTCTCGCCGACCGACGGCACCTACCAGGGCAAGTACGCGATTCCGGCCTTGGTGGCGCTTCTCCTGCCCCTCTCGTGGCTGCTGCTGCGCGAGCCGCGGCCGCTGGGGCGGCCCGCCCTCTGGGCCGCGGCGGTCGCCGTCGGGGTCGTCGCGGCCCTGGTGATGCCGGATCTGCTCACCGGCCTCGCCTTCGGCGGCTACGGCAGTTGGGGGTACGACCTGAAGGTGACGGCCCTGGCCGGCGCCGCGCTCGGGCTCGCCTGGCTGCTCGGCGGCCGCGCGGGCTTCGGCGGCGGCGTCATCGTGGTGCTGGCCGTGCTTCTGATCGCCCAGGCCGCTCGTAGCTACGACGCCGAAACCTCGCCCCTCTACCCCGTCCCCGACACGGGTGACTTCCGCGCGGTCCTGCACGACCTCAACGAGGACACGGGCCCCCGCGACGTCGTCGTCGTCCCGAAGGACGTGGGCTTCTACGTGGACCGCCTCATCGTGGAGGGCGAGGACGCGCTCGCGCGCGGCGACGAGCGCCTCGCCCGCGCGATCCGCCACTATCCGCGGATCACCGCCTTCGCTCGCGACAGCTTCGGGCCCCCGATCGGGCCGGCAACCCAGGCCGTCCTCGAACGCTGCTTCCGCGACGAACGGGTCTATGGCACCGCCGTCGTCATGCACCGCACCAGCCGCTGCGCGCGGCCCTAGAGGAGATCGAGCTCGCCATGTGGAACGGCCGCACCGTCTCAGTCGTCCTGATGACCTACGCCGAGCGTGACTCGATCCGCGCGGTCATCGAAGGCTTTGCCGAGCTCGGCGTCGTCGACGAGATCCTCGTCGTCAACAACAACGCCGAGGACGGCACCGCCGAGGAGGTCGGGAAGACCGAAGCGCGGCAGGTCTTCGAGAGCGCCCAGGGCTACGGCCACGCGATCCGGCGTGGGCTGCGCGAGGCGACCGGGGAACTGATCGCGCTGGTCGAGCCGGACGGCACCTTCCTGCCGGCCGACCTGCTCAAGCTGCTCGCCTACAGCGGCGAGTGCGACGTCGTCTTCGGCACCCGCACGACGCGCGAGCTCGTCTGGCACGGCTCGAACATGGACGCGCTGCTGCGCTGGGGGAATTGGGGCGTCGCCAAGCTGGTCGAGGTGCTCTTCAACACCAGCCACCTCAGCGACGTCGGCTGCACGTACCGGCTGCTGGACCGCCGCCTGGCCGACTACGTCGCGGATGCCATGCGGGTCGGCGGCAGCCACGCCGGGCCGGAGATCATGCTGCTGGCGATCACCTCGGGCGCCCGCTTCGTCGAGATCCCGGTCAACTACCTGCCCCGGGTCGGGATCTCCTCGGTGACCGGCAACCGGCTCGTCGCGATCGGGCTGGGGCTGCGGATGATCGCGCTGATCCTGCGCTTCCGGCTGCGGGCGCCGCGTCGCCTTCCCCGGCCGAGCCCCTTCGACGGAATCGAGCGCACGCCGAAGGGCTACACCGGCGAGACCACCCCGAGCGGCTGAGCGCGGTGGACGGCGAGATGAAGGCACAGGACGCCCACTTCGACGAGGTCGCCGACCAGTACGACGAGAGCATCCCAGCGCACGTCATGGCCCACATCGACGCCCGCCGCGTCGCGCTGGCGAAGTCGTTGCTGGAGCGGGGTCGCGTCCTCGACGTGGGCTGCGGCACCGGTCGCTTCCTCGAGGCCCTGGACGGGCCCTATGAGCGGGTTGGCGCCGACGTCTCGGCGGGAATGCTGGAGAGGGCGCGACGCAAAGGCCTCGACGTGGCCCAAGCCGGCGCCGACGACCTTCCCTTCGACGACGGCAGCTTCGACCTCGTGACCACGTTCGCCGTCCTGCACCACCTGATCGACCCCGAGGTGGTGCGGGGGGCGCTGCGCGAGATGGCGCGCGTCGTTCGGCCGGGCGGGGCAGTGCTCGTCTGGGACCACAACCCGCTCAACCCCTACTGGCGCCTGCTGATGGCCCGCGTCCCCCAGGACCAGGGCGACGAGCGGCTGGTGCCGGCCCGGCTGATCGTCGGCACCCTGCGGGCGGCGGGGCTCGAGGTCTCGTTGCGCCGCATGACGTTCGTTCCCGACTTCACGCCGCCGCGGGCGCTTCCGGCGGTCGCCCGCGCGGAGAAGCTGCTCGAGCGGGCTCCCCTCGTCCGCCTCGTGGCCGCGCACAACGTCGCGGTCGCCCGCGCCTAGGGCCGCAGCCCCTCGCCGGTCTCGCGCCAGACCGTCGCCGCGAGCAGCGCCGAGAGGGCAACGATGGCCACCAGGGCGACGGCGTCGGTCAGCGCGAACGCGCCGAGCGGGTCGAAGGCCCGGGTGCCGAGCGTCGCGCCGACGGCCACCGCGAGCACCTCCAGCGCCCGCAGCGAGAGGATCGCCCGGATCGGGCGCGAGCGCAGCCAGGGGAAGCCCGCGACCGCCTGCTGCACGGCGACGACCGCGATCAGGACGAAGACCCAGGCCTGGATGCCCTCGCGCAGGTAGCCGGTGATAGAGGCGCCCCAGTAGACGGCGAAGGCGGCCAGCGGCACGATGACGGTCGCGAACACCGCCCAGGGCCAGCGCCGCGCCGCCCGCCAGAGACTGGCCAGGAGCAGCGGGAAGAAGAGGATGCCCAGGCCGAAGGGCACTCCGGTCCAGGGCTGGAAGAAGAAGTGGACGACCGGCGGGGAGTGCCCGAAGAGCTCGTTGATCGAGACGCTGTCGGAGTGGAAGACCGGCAGGAAGAGCGGGACCAGGGTGTTGCCGAGCGAGTTGAGCCGGAACTCGATCCACTGCCTGGCGGTCGGCTCGTAGTGGGGGTAGGCCTGGGTGACGTAGTCGATGAACCCGTCCTGGATGTAGTACGGGCCGCTGATCCACTGCCAGCCCTCCCAGCCGATCGCCACGCCGGCCGCGAGCAGGGCTGCGACGAGGAGCTGCGGGCGCAGGAGGCGCGCCTTGGCGATCGGCCACAGCGCGACGAGGCCGAGCCCGGAGAGCCCGATCAGGGCGCTGGGGTGCATCAGGTAGCCGGCGCTGACCAGCAGCCCGGCCCGGAAGCCGCGCCTTTCGATCACGCAGATGCCGGCGAGGAGGACGAAGGTGGCGGCGAGCAGTTTCGGCCAGGTGAACCAGAGGTCGGCGAAGAGGAAGGGAGTCGTCGCGCCGAGCAGCAGCGCGAAGCGGGCCGCCCGCGAGCCCGCCAGCCGCCGCACCAGGTCCCAGAGGGCGAGCAGGACCGTGCAGCTGAAGGCGATCATCGCGATCCGGAACGCCATGAACCCCTGGTGGTCGAAGGGCTGCCAGGGCGTCTCGGGCGCGCCCAGGGCCGGGTCGCCGCCGCTCAGCAGGATTATCGGCGCGCTGGCCATCCCCGGCAGCGGGCCGCGGCTGGAGAAGTTGTAGGGCGCGAAGAGGATGCCGTTCGGGCCGAAGGGGTCGGCGCCGTGGGCGACCAGCTGGGCGACCAGGAAGGAGGTGCGGCTGTCGGGCCGGCCCTCCGGCACGAAGGTGCGCGAGATCGTCCCTTCGTAGAGCTCGCCCTCGGGCCCCAGCGACCAGAGCGAGCGGGCCACCGCCAGGCCGAGCGCGAAGGAGGCGAGGACGAGCGCCCGGCGCTCCTCGCGCGAGAGCATGTCCCGCGGCCCGGCTCCGAGCAGGCCGCCGAGCAGCAGGCCGAGCACCGGCCCGACCACCGCGAAGCAGGCGAGGCGCACGTCGACCTGGTCGGCGAGGAGCCAGCCGACGGCGCCGGCGGCGACGAGCAGGGCGAGCCCGGGGAGCGGCAGGAAGCCGAGCCCGACATGGCGCCCGCTCAGCGCGCGCAGCACGACGCCGGGGCCGAGCAGCAGCGTCACGACGAGCGCCGTCGCGGTGAGGACGCGGAGCAGGTCGAGCGCCTGCTGGCCGACCCCTTCGTGGCTGCCGGCCGACGGCGGGGCGAGGAAGCCGAGCAGGCAGGCGAGCGCGGCCGCCGCCCACAGCGCCAGCATCGCCGCCCTCTCGCGGGTCACCGTCATCGACGCCGCGCTCAGGCGGAGAGCTTCTTGCCCGGTTTGCGCCCATGCGGGGCGCCGATCCGGTAGTCGCCACGGCTGAGCGCGTTCTCCAGCCAGACGTAGAGGACGATGAACAGGTAGCGGCTGCCCATCTCTTTCATCGCCAGCTTCGGCACGCCGCTCGTCCGGTTGGTCCAGGAGATCGGGATCACCTCGTAGCTGTGCCCGCGCACGATCGCCTTCAGCGGCATCTCGACGGTCAGGTTGAAGTGCTTGGAGAGGAGCGGCTGGATCGTCTCGATCACCTCGCGCCGGTAGCCCTTGAAGGCGTTGGTGGTGTCGTTGTAGCGGTGCCGGAAGAGGATCCGGATGAACTGGTTCGCGAGCCGGTTGATGATCAGCTTCAGCCGCGGGTAGTCGTAGATGCGCGCGCCGGGGACGAAGCGCGACCCGAAGGCGCAGTCCCAGCCCTCCTCGAGCAGCCGGTAGTAGCGCGCGACGTCCTCGGGGTCGTCGGACGCGTCGGCCATCGAGATCACGACGGCGTCGCCCTCGAAGAGCTCGAGCCCCGCCCGGATCGCCATCCCGAAGCCTTTTTCGTAATGGGACGGGCGACAGCGGACCCGCGGGTTGGCGGCGCCGATCTCGCCGACGACCGCCGCGGTGCCGTCCTCGGAGCCGTCGTCGACGACGAGCACCTCGTAGTCGATTCCCTCCCGCTCGAGCACCGCGACGATGCCGTTGACCGTCTTGGCGACCGACCCCTCCTCGTTCTGGGCCGGGATGACGACCGAGAGCTTCACGCCGCGACCGTCCAGCGCTCGACGTTCTGCTCGTACATCTCCCGCAGGATCTCCTCGATCCCGTAGCGCAGCCCCCAGTCGGGGTAGTCGGCTTCGAACGGGGCCAGGTCGGAGATCCACCAGCGGTGGTCGCCGATCCGCGGCTCCTCGCCCATCTGCCAGTCGAGCTCCCGCCCGGCGATCCGCTCGCAGACGTCGATCGCCTCGAGCATCGAGCAGTTGCTGCGCCGGCCGCCGCCGATGTTGTAGACCGCCGCCGCGCGGGGGGCCTTCTGGAACGCCTCGAAGGCCGCGACGAGGTCGGCGCTGTGGATGTTGTCGCGCACCTGCTTGCCCTCGTAGCCGAAGACGGTGTAGGGCGTGCCGGTGACCGTGCACTTCATCAGGTAGGCGAGGAAGCCGTGCAGCTTGGCGCCGGCGTGCTGGGGGCCGGTCAGGCAGCCGCCGCGGAAGCAGACGGTCGGCATGTCGAAGTAGCGCCCGTACTCCTGGACCAGCAGGTCGGCGGCCGCCTTGGAGACCCCGAACAGCGAGTGGGTCGAGGAGTCGATCGACATCGAGGTGTCGATCCCCTTGTGGTAGGTGTGGGACTCGGGCAGCTCGAGGCGCTTCTCGAGGTCTTCGAGCGGCAGCCGGTTCGGGGTGTCGCCGTAGACCTTGTTGGTCGAGCAGAAGACGAAGGGGGCGTCGGGGCAGTGGGCGCGCGCCGCCTCCAGCAGGTTGAGGGTGCCGTTGGCGTTGACGCCGAAGTCGGTCTGCGGGTCGCTCGCCGCCCAGTCGTGGGACGGCTGCGCCGCGGTGTGGATCACCAGCTCGACCCGGCTGCCGTGCTCGCGGAAGACCCGGTCGACCGCGTCGGCGTCGCGGATGTCGGCGTTCTCGCTGCGGAACTCGGAATGGGCCTCGATCAGGCGCTCGGTCACGTGCGAGGTGGACGCCTCCTCGCCGAAGAACCGGGCCCGCATGTCGTTCTCGATCCCGACGACGTCGTACCCCCTGCCGATGAAGTGGCCGACGGCCTCCGAGCCGATCAGCCCCCCGGAGCCAGTCACGATCGCGGTCGGCATTCTGCTGCTACCCCCTCTCCCCTGCCGGGGCCTCGATGTTGAGCGCCGCGGCGATCCGGTCCTCGTCCGCCGCGATCCAGGCGTGGATGTCGGCCAGGACCTGCCTCGCGCCGCGCTTCGGTCGCCACTCGTCCAAGCCGAAGAGTCTCTCGCAATCCGAGAGGTAGATGGGCACGTCGCCGGCGCGCGTCTCGGCGACGGGCTCGATCGGCACCTCGTTGCCGGTCAGCTCGCGGCAGATCTCGGTCGTCTCGAGCAGCGAGAGGCTGCACTCGCGGCCGCCGCCGACGTTGACGGTGCGCCCGTCCCAGGCGCCGGGATCGAGCAGCTGGCGCTCGACCAGGTCGACCAGGTCCTCGACGTGGAGCAGGTCGCGGACCTGCTTGCCCTTGCCGCCGAAGCCGATGTAGGTGAGCGGGTTGCCGAAATGGTGGGCGAGCATCCAGTGGGTGAAGACCCCCTGGTCCACCTTGCCCATCTGCCACGGCCCGGCGATCACGCCGCAGCGGTCGATCGCGGCGGGCACTCCCTGGCCGCCGCGGTACTCCTCGATCAGCAGCTCGGCCGCGAGCTTCGTCGCGCCGTAGAGGGTGCGCGCGCCCTCCAGCGGGAAGCGCTCGGAGATCCCGGCCGGCGAGACGCCGGGAACGTCCTGCTCGGCGGCGATCTCGAAGCGCGTCTCGGCCTCGTCGAGGTTCAGCCGCAGCTGCGGCTCGACCGGGTAGACGCGGCTGGTCGAGAGGAAGACGAAGAAGGCGCCGTCGCGGCGCGCCAGCTCGAGGCAGTTGTAGGCGCCGGTCAGGTTGGTGTGGACGAGGTAGGAGGTGTCGCCGTCGGCGCCGCTCATCACCGAGGGCTCGGCCGAGCACTCGACGATCGCGGTCAGCTCCGGCAGCCGCGCCAGGTCGCCCGGCTCGCGCACGTCGCCCTTGACGAACTCGACCCCCGCCTCCTCCAGGCGCGGCAGGTTGAGCTCCGAGCCGCGCCGGTAGAGGTTGTCGAGCACCAGGATCTCCCACTCGGGATGGCGGCCGGCGAGCGACACGGCCAGGTTGGAGCCGACGAACCCGGCCCCGCCAGTTATCAGCAGTCGCGCCAAGGGAGGCCGGACGGTATCGGACCGTAAGCTGGCCAGGTGACGGGGAGAGAGCAGCGGATCGCCGACCTGCGGCGCGGGCCGGGCGAGCTTTCCTTCGAGGCCAGAATCGGCGACGACGCGACCCGAGTCGAGATGCGCGCCGACGGCGACTTCGAGCCGAACGCGGAGGCGGCGCTGGCTGCCTGCCTGATGCCGGCGATGCGCTTCGGCGGCACGCTGGAGATGCCGGAGGCGGTCAGCCCGCGGGTGCTGCGCAATCAGCGCGAGTTCCAGGCCGTGCAGCGGGCCTGGTCGCTCGAGTGGCCGTTCGGGGATCCACAGCTCGAGGAGGTCGAGGTGAGGGCACCCACGCGGGTTCCGCCTCCGGGCAGGAAAGGCCGGGTCGCGGCCTTCTTCAGCGGCGGCGTCGACTCGTGGTCCACCGTGCTCGACCATCCCGAGCTGACCGACCTGATCTTCATCCGTGGCTTCGATCTGCGCGATGACTGGGAGCACCAGGCCGGGCTGGTGGACGAGGTGGAGGCACGTCTGCGCCAGGCCGCCGCGGAGCTGGACATGCCGCTCCACGTCGTGAGCACGAACCTGCGTGAGCTGAGCGATCCGCTTGCCCGCTGGGAGACGTACTTCGGCTGCGCGACCGTGGCAGTCGCCCATTTCATGGCGCCGCTCTTCGAGCGGGTGCTGATCGCGGGCGACTCCGACCACGAGGTCCAGGTCCCGGTAGGCGCAAGTCGCCTCGTCAGCGGTCTCTGGAGCAGCGAGGCGGTGGAGATCGTCGAAGACGGAGGGCGCTTCAGCCGCATCGAGCGCCTGCGACGAATCGCCTCGCATCCGCTCGTCCACCGCACCCTGCGGGTCTGCTGGCGCAACCTGGATGGCGCCTATAACTGCGGCCGCTGCCGCAAGTGCATGCTGACGATGGTGCCGCTGGAGGCCATCGGCGCGCTCGACCGCGTCTCCACTTTCTCTGCCGCGCTTGACGTCGACCGCCTCGTCGACGAGGAGATCGACCAGCCGGTTTCGCTCACGCTCTGGGAAGACGTGCTCGACTGCGTGCGGGAGGCGCGCCGGGACGACCTCGAGCCGGCGGTCGAAGAGTTCGTCGAACGCGGCAAACGGCGGCTCGGCCTGCCACCCAGCTACCGTCGGCGGCGCAGCCCCGGCCCGCCGCCCTTGCGGCCCGAGGCGAAGCGCCGTCACCGAGAGGCGCTTGCCGCCGCCGAGGGCCAACGAGACGCCGCCGCGGAGCTCGCCACCGTCCTCGGCTCTCGCTCCTGGCGGCTGACGTCCCCGCTGCGCGGGGTCGGCTTGGTGGCGCGGCGCCTGCGTCGGCGCCGCGACGGCACGCGATAGCGATAGCCGGCACCGCTCGCCCGCGTACCGTATGGCGCGTGAGCGAAGTGGAGGTGTGGCGATTCGACCTGGACGGCGACGGGGCGGCTGAGGAGCCTCTCTCGGCGCTCGAGCGGCGGCGCGCGGCCGCGATCGTGCGGCCGCTGGCGCGACGACGCTGGGTCGCCGCCCGTGCCGCCCTGCGCGGCGTGCTCGGCGAGCGCCTCGGCCGGGAGCCCGCGGCGGTCGAGATCCACACCGCGCCGGGCGGCAAGCCCTACCTCGTCGACGCCGACGACATGCGCTTCAGCCTCAGCCACTCGGGCGACGTGGCGCTGATCGCGCTCCGTCGCGGCGGCGAGGTCGGGATCGATCTGGAGCGAGTCGGCAGGCGCCCGCGCGCCTTC
>DASQDJ010000260.1:0-1902 GCA_035634215.1 Solirubrobacterales bacterium
GCCCAGGTGGCGGCCGTCGCTGCCGGCCTGAGAGAGCTCGGCGTCGAGCGGGGCGACCGCGTCGTCGCCTACCTGCCGAACGTCCCCGGGGCGATCGTCGCCTTCCTGGCGACCGCTAGCATCGGCGCCGTCTGGTCGAGCTGCTCGCCCGACTTCGGCGCCGGCAGCGTCATCGACCGCTTCGCGCAGATCGAGCCGAAGGTCCTCTTCGCGGTCGACGGCTACCGCTACGGCGGCAAGGACTTCGACCGCCGCGACGTGGTCGCGCGGTTGCGGGAGGCGATGCCGAGCCTGACGCGCACCGTCGTCGTCCCCTACCTCGACCCCGACCCCGACCTCTCCCCCCTGCCCGACGCGATGCGCTGGGAGGACCTGCTCGGCTCCGGCGAGGGCGCCGGGCTGTCCTTCGAGCGCGTCCCCTTCGACCACCCGCTCTGGGTCCTCTACTCCTCGGGGACGACCGGGCTGCCGAAGGCGATCGTCCAGGGCCAGGGGGGCATCTTGCTCGAGCACCTGAAGAAGCTCCACCTCCACGTCGACGCCCACCCCGGCGACCGGCTCTTCTGGTTCACGACGACCGGCTGGATGATGTGGAACTTCCTCGTGTCCGGGCTGCTGACCCGCGCCGCGATCGTCCTCTACGACGGCAGCCCCGGCCACCCCGATATGGGCGTGCTCTGGGACCTGGCGGCGCGGGCCGGCGTGACGATGTTCGGCACCAGCGCCTCCTACATCGCCGCCTGCATGAAGGCCGGCGTCGAGCCCGGGGCCGGCCGCGACCTCGGTCGCCTCGAGGCAGTCGGCTCGACCGGCTCGCCGCTCGCCCCCGAGGGCTTCGACTGGGTCTACGAGCACCTGGGCGACGACACCTGGCTCTTCTCGACCAGCGGCGGCACCGACCTCTGCACCGCCTTCGTCGGCGGCACGCCGCTGCTGCCGGTCTACCGGGGCGAGCTGCAGGCGCGGGCGCTGGGCGCGGCGGTCGAGGCCTGGGACGAGGAGGGCGACGCGGTGGTCGACGAGGTCGGCGAGCTGGTCGTCACCGAGCCGATGCCGTCGATGCCGGTCTCCTTCTGGGGCGACCCCGATGGCAGCCGCTACCGCGAGGCGTACTTCGAGCACTACCCCGGCGTCTGGCGGCACGGCGACTGGATCGAGATCACCTCGCGCGGCACCGCGATCATCTATGGCCGCTCCGACTCGACGATCAACCGCTCGGGCGTGCGGATGGGGACGAGCGAGATCTACCGCGCGGTGCTCGGGATCGACGCGATTCTCGACGCGCTGGTCGTCGACGTCCCCCGGCCCGGCACCGAGGGCTGGATGCCGCTCTTCGTAGTCCTGCGAGAGGGGGTCGAGCTCGGCGACGAGCTGCGGCGCGAGATCGCGTCCCGGGTGCGCTCGCAGTGCTCGCCTCGCCACGTCCCCGACGAGGTCTTCCAGATCGCGGCGGTGCCGCGCACGCTGAGCGGCAAGGCGCTCGAGGTGCCGGTCAAGCGGATCCTGATGGGAACCGCGGCCGAGCAGGCGGCGAGCCGCGAATCGCTCGCCAACCCCGAGGCGCTCGACTGGTTCGTCGAGTTCGCGGCGGAGCTGGAGAACTCGGCCTAGGTCACCGAATGCTGAATAGACCACACGATGGCGGGGTCAATTCAGCATTCGCGCCTCAGACGGGCGTAACCGGGTTTCGCTGCTCGGCGAAGTCGCGCCGCTTGGACGCCGCCGCGGCGAAGCGGCGGACCAGCTCGGCGCGCAGGTCCTCGGGCTGGACGACCGCGTCGACCACCAGCTCCGAGGCGAGGTGGAGGATGTCGATGTCGGCGGCGTACTCTTCGCGCTTGCGCGCCACGAACGCCTCGCGCTCGGCCTCGTCGTCGATCGCCTGGATCTGGTTGTAGAAGA
>DASQDJ010000261.1:0-4115 GCA_035634215.1 Solirubrobacterales bacterium
CCGCGTCAGGGCGCCGTGCAAGCGGCGCACGTTGGCGTCGATGCGGCGAGCGAGCTCGGAGAGCGCCTCGCGGTGGTCGTCGCCGACGCCCGCCTCGCGCGCCAGGCGGCGCAGCACGGTGAGCCGGGTGGCGAGGTCGGGGCGCTCGACGGAGACGGTCAGGCCCCACTCGAAGCGGTCGCGCAGCCGGGTGGCGAGCGTCGAGAGCTCGCTGGGGAGGCGATCGGCGGAGAGGACGAGCTGGCTGCCTCCCTCGTAGAGCGCGTTGAACGTGTGGAAGAACTCCTCCTCGGTGTGCTGCTTGCCCTCAAGGAACTGCACGTCGTCGACGAGCAGGACGTCGATGTCGCGGTAGCGCCGCTTGAACCCCTCGGTGCCGCTGCCGCGCAACGCGGCGACGAACTCGTTGGTGAAGCGCTCGGCCGTCGTGTACCGAACGCCGAGGCCGGGGGCGTTGTCGCGCAGGTAGTGGGCGATGGCGACCAGCAGGTGGGTCTTGCCCAGCCCCGGCGGCCCATGGAGGAAGAGTGGGTTGTAGGCCTCCGACGGCGCCTCGGCGACGGCGAGGGCGGCGGCGTGCGCGACGCGGTTCCCCTCGCCGATCACGAAGCGGTCGAAGGTGTAGTTGGGGTTCAGCTCCGCTTCCGGCTCCGCCGCCTCGGCGGCGGCCGCGCCATCCGCGGAGCTGAAGCTGACCGCCTTCAGCTCTCCCCCGAGCGCCGCGAGCGCTTCTCCTATCAGCGACGAGTAGCGCCGTTCGACCCAGGCTTGGATGCCCGGTGGCGCCGTCAGGTAGAGCGTGTCGCCCTGCGCGGCGAGGGGCCGCAGCGGCTCCATCCAAAGTTCGTAGGTCGGCTCCGGAAGCGCGGCGCGGAGGCGCGCCTGGACGTCCTCCCAGAGGGTCTCGAGGGGCTTTCCAGGGAGGTCTTCGGGCACCGGCGAGCGACCATAGCGGCGCTGCTTTCAGCCACGCCCAGGCGAGCCGCAAATCCCGCAGAAAGATTTGGGCGCCGGGGAACGGCCTCGCCAGGGCCGTCCGTATACTGCGACGCCCAATGTACTGCGACGCCCAATGAAGCGGACCTATCAGCCGAAGACGCGGAAGCGGGCCAAGACCCACGGATTCCGGGCACGGATGCGGACGCGCGCGGGCAGGGCGATCCTGAAGCGCCGCCGGCGCAAAGGCCGAAAGCGCCTCACTCCGTAGGAATGCCCAAGCGACGGCGCCGCCTTTCGCGGAGCGGTGAGTTCGACCGCGTCTACCGGGACGGCTCTTCCCATGCGACCCGCCACCTCGTTCTCTACAGCTTCCCGCGCCGCGACGAAGAGGATCGCGACGTGAGGCTCGGGGTGTCGGCGAGCCGCAAGATCGGCGGCGCGGTCGACCGCAACCGGGTGAAGCGGATGCTGCGCGAGGCGTTCTGGGACCTCTCCGATCGTCTCCCTTCGGGCTACGACTTCGTTCTCGTCGCGCGCCCCGATATCCCCGACCTGATCGACCGCGAAGGGAAGGACGGGGTGCGGGCCAGCATCGAAGAGGCGATCGCGGGAGCCACGCCGAGTGGGGGGCGTTCCACGTGAAACGGATCGCTATGTCCCCAATTCGTGCCTACCAGCGCTGGGTCTCACCCTTCCTCCCGCGCCGTTGCAAGTACGAGCCCACCTGCTCTGCCTACGCCGTTGGGGCGATCGGCCGCTTCGGCGTTCTCAAGGGCGCCGTCCTCGCCACCTGGCGCCTCCTCCGCTGCAACCCCTTCAGCCACGGCGGCTTCGACCCCGTGCCGCGGCGCTTCACGCTCCGTGTCGGGCCGGTCGACCCAGCGGAGCATCATCGGGAGGTGCCGACGTGATCCCGGTAGCAAGCATCCTGCAGCCGCTTGAGGACGCCGCTGAGGCGATCCTGCAGCTCTTCCACGACGACGTGGGGCTTACCTGGGGGACCTCGATCATCGCCCTGACGATCGTCGTCAGGGCCCTGCTGATCCCCCTCACCTACAAACAGATCAAGGGGATGCGCGCGCTCCAGGCCCTGCAGCCGCAGCTCAAGGAGATCCAGGAGAAGTACAAAAACGACCGCCCCCGCATGCAGCAGGAGGTGATGCGCTTCTACCAGGAGAACAAAATCAACCCTCTGGCGTCCTGCCTGCCGCTGCTGCTCCAGATCCCGGTTTTCTTCGCGCTCTTCCAGCTCCTCCAGGGCGACAGCTTCGAGCGGGACGTGGAACAGAGCGGCGGCGCGGGCTGGCTCTTCATCGAGTCGGTGATCCAGAACCCCAAGGGCGCGGAGACGATCATCCTGATGCTCCTCTTCGCCGGCTCGATGGCGCTCTCGACGGTCGTGACCATGCGCTCATCGCCGACCGCGGCCGGCACCCAGCAGTACGTCCTGATCGGCGCCTTCGCGCTGATCGGCGTCTTCTTCGTGCCGGCCTTCCCCGCTGGCCTCAGCCTCTACTGGATCACCACCAACTTCTGGACCGTCGGCCAGGCGTACGTCGCCGCCAAAGTGATCCCGGCCCCCGCCGTGCTCACCCCCGACGAGGCGGCGGCGGCCAAACCACCCCCGCCGCCGCCGAAGAAAAAGCGTAAGAAGCGTCGATGAGGCGTGTGGGAGGCGCTGGGCTGTTCCTCTCCGGATCCCAAGCACCTCGCTTCGCTCGGAGCTGATTTGGATGGCGCCTGCGGCGCCAAAAGATCACTCCGCGGTGCCGTAGGGAGGATCCGGAGAGGAACAGCCCACCGCCTCCTTGCGCATCGCTGGGCTGGAGCGGGTTCGCGGCTACTCCAAGCAGATAGGGTGCCTAGTGATGAGTGAGCTGGAGGATTGGCCGATCGAGCCTGGCGAGCGGGTCAGGGAGCTGGTCGAAGGCGTCCTCGACGAGCTTGACCTTGAAGGTGAGGTTGAGATCGACGAGTCCGAGGATCGGATCGAGGCTCGGATCGTCGGCGACGAGGACTATGGCCTGTTGATTGGCAAGCGCGGGCAGACGATCGACGCGCTGCAGCTGCTCGCCTACCAGGCGGCCTTCCGTGGCGTTCGCGAGCGCAAGCGGGTCGTGCTCGACGCCGCCGGATACCGAGAGCGCCGCAGGGAGGTCCTCACCGCCCGGGCCGACAGGGCGGCCGACCAGGCGCTCGAGGGCGACGCCACGGTCGAGATGGACCCGATGAGCGCCCAGGAGCGCCGCATCGTCCACGAGCACCTCAAGGCGCGGCCCGGCATCGAGACCTACAGCGAAGGCGACGAGCCGCGCCGCTGCGTGATCGTCGCCCCGCTCGTCTCCGATTGAAGCCCTTCCAGTCGCTGGAGGCCCCGGCCCGCGAAGCGCTGGAGACGGTTCTCGAGCTGCTCGCCCAGGAGCGGGCCTCCGTCAGCTCGGTCACGGATCCTCGTCGCGCCTGGAGGGTCCACGTCGAGGACAGCCTTACGGGCCTCGAGGTCGAGGCGCTTCGCGAGGCCCGCAGGATCGCCGATATTGGCTCTGGAGCGGGGTTTCCGGGGATCGTCCTTGCCGTGGCCAACCCTCATGCCGAGGTCGACCTGATCGAGTCGGTGGGGCGCAAGTGCGACTTCATGCGCCGCGCGGTCGAAGCGGCGTCCATCGCCAACGCGCGCATCCGGTGCGCGCGCTCGGAGGAGATCGCGGCCGCGAACGACCGCGAGGCCTACGACGCGGTCACGGCGCGCGCCGTCGGCCGCCTCTCCACCCTGGCCGAGCTCGCTTCGCCCCTGCTGTCCGAGCGCGGCGTCCTCGTCGCCTGGAAGGGAAGGCGCGACGCCGACGAGGAGGAGCAGCTCGCTCGCGCCGCCGAGTCGCTCGCCATGCGGCCTCTGGAGATCCGCGACGTCGGCGACCGCGCCGGCAGCCAACACCGCCACCTCCACATCATTCGCAAGACGGGCCCAACCCCCGCGAACCTTCCGCGCAATCCGGGAATAGCCAAGAAACGCCCCAAGGGCTGACCTCATCTAGAGCTGTGAGGAGAGGTCTGAAGAGGGAGCTGGGTACTCCCTGAACGGCTTGTACTTCTCGGCCAAGGCAAAGTAGGACTGCTGAAGCGGCCCCACCCGAGCAAGTTGAGAGAAGGGAGTACCCAGCTCCCTCGCTCACTCC
>DASQDJ010000262.1:0-4488 GCA_035634215.1 Solirubrobacterales bacterium
GCCTGAGCCTCTTGCTCCGACGCCTCTTCCGCGGGTGGCGTGGATGAGGGGTCTTCGCCCGCAGCTTGCGAGGACGAAGACTCCTCGTCCGCGACAGGACCCGCGGCCCCATCGCCGTCGTCCTGAGGAGTCTCCTCGACCTCCGGCTCTGGCTGTGGCGCCGAGACCAGCTCGTCGTCGATCCCCCAGCGCCGCTCGGCGACCCGAGCCGCCTTGCCGACGCGCCCGCGAAGGTAGTAGAGCTTGGCCCGCCGCACGTCGCCGCGCGCCGCGATCTCGAGTTTCTCGATCTTCGGCGAATGCAGCGGGAAGGTCCGCTCGACGCCGACCCCGAACGACTGCTTGCGCACCGTGAACGTCTCACGCACGCCGGAGCCCTGCCGGCGCAGCACGACGCCCTCGAAGACCTGGGTGCGGCGGCGGTTGCCCTCGACGACCTGGAAGTGCACGCGAACGCGATCGCCCGGAGCGAACGAAGGAAGTCCCTGGCGCTTCTGGCGCCGCTCGATGCTGTCGATCACGCTGCTCATCGCAAGAGAAAACCGCCGGAGCCGAGGTGGGGGCGCCGCGCGGTTGCGGAATCGTACCTACTTGCCGCCGTTTTCGAACTGTTCCGAGCGCGCCTGGCTCTGCTCGGCCCGCCAGCGGCGCACCCGCTCGTGGTCGCCGGAGAGCAGGACCTCCGGCACGCCCCAGCCGCGGTAGTTGGGCGGCCGGGTGTAGTGGGGGTACTCGGGGGCCCCCTCGAGGACCCGACTGAACGACTCCTCGACCGCGCTCTGCTCGTGGCCGAGAGCACCGGGGAGCTTGCGCATGACGACGTCGGCAAGCACCATCGCCGGCAGCTCGCCCCCGGCCAGCACGTAGCGCCCGATCGATACCTCGTCGTCCGCGATGTGCTCGTGGACGCGCTCGTCGAAGCCCTCGTAGCGACCGCAGAGCAGCGTGACATGCGGCTCGCGGGTCAGCTCGTCCGCGAACTCGTCGTCGAGCAGGCGCCCGGTCGGCGAGAGCAGCACGACGCGTGGCCTCTCGCCATTTGCGTAGGCGGCCTGAAGCGCCGCGTCGACCACGTCGACCCGGAGCACCATCCCGGCGCCGCCCCCGTAGGGCGCGTCGTCCACCTGGCCGGCGCCCAGTGGCGTCGTGTCGCGGTAGTTGAACAGCCTCAGCTCATTCCCCTGAGCCAACGCGTTCCGCACCGACCTCTGCCCCTGGAACCACTCGAACGCCTCCGGAAACAAGCTGAAGATGTCGAGCCTCATGAGCGGGGTCCGGGTGGGGCTGGAGCGTCTTGTACTTTTTCCGCGATCACGCCTGCGGACAGCCGATCCTGTCTTCGGAAAAAGTTAAGCGGAAGTCCCACGCGGACCCCGCCGCTCAATCGAGGATGTCGACGATGACCCTGCGGTCGAGGCGCACCGCGGCCGCCTTGGCGACGGTGCGGATCGCGTTGGCGATCCGCCCGCCTTTGCCGATCACCCTGCCGAGGTCATCCTCGGCGACGGTGATCTCGTAGACCAGCGCGCCGTCCTCTTCGAGCTCCTCGACGACCACGGCCTCGGGGTCCTCGACCAGCGCCCTGACGAGGAACTCGAGCAGTTCCGTCATCTCGCCAGCCTCTAGCTGCCCGAGGCCGGGATGCCCTTGGCGCGCAGCAGGTTGGCGACCGTCTCTGACGGCTGGGCGCCGTGCTCCAGCCAATGGCGGGCGCGCTCCTCGTCGAGCTCGATCGTCGAGGGCTCGGTCTGGGGGTTGTACTGGCCGATCGTCTCGATCGTCCGGCCGTCGCGCGGCGAGCGTTTGTCGGCAACGACGATGCGCCAGATCGGGTTCTTCTTGGAACCCACCCTTCTGAGTCTGATTCGGACTGCCATAGCGGCCCGGCAGGTTAGCGCCTGCGCACCTTGGGGCGCTTGCCGCCGCCCTGCTGCATCGCCATCAGCTGCTGGGGATCCGGCATCTTGCCGGAGACCATCTGGCGCATCAGCTTGCGCATCTGGTCGAACTGCTTGATCAACTGGTTGACCTGCCGCACCTGCGTCCCGGAGCCGTCGGCGATCCGCCGCCGCCGCGAGCCCTTGATGATCGCCGGGTTGGCCCGCTCCAGTGGCGTCATCGAGAGGATGATCGCCTCGACGCGATCGAGCTGGCCCTCGTCGACCTGGGCGTTCTTCATCTGCTTCATCGCGCCCATCCCGGGGATCATCCCGATCAGGCCGCTGAGCGGCCCCATCTTGCGCACTTGCCGCATCTGCTGGAGGAAGTCCTCAAGCGTGAAGCTGTCGCTTTCGAGTTTCTTCTGCAGGTCCTCGGCCTGCTGCTCGTCGACCTGCTGCTCGGCTTTCTCAATCAGGCTGAGGACATCCCCCATGCCGAGGATGCGCGACGACATCCGGTCGGGGTGGAAGCGCTCGAAGGCGTCGAGCTTCTCGCCGGTCGAGGCGAAGAGGATCGGCTTGCCGGTCACCGCCTTGACCGAGAGGGCGGCGCCGCCGCGGGCGTCGCCGTCGAGCTTGGTCATCACGACGCCGTCGAACTCGGCCGCCTCGGCGAAGGATTCGGCGACGCCGACGGCGTCCTGGCCGGTCATCGCGTCGACGACCAGGAGGACGTCGTGGGGCCGGGTCTTCTTGCGGATCCGGGCGAGCTCGTCCATCAGCTGCTCGTCGATGTGAAGGCGGCCGGCGGTGTCAACGATCAGCACGTCGCGGCCCTCCTGGCGGGCGCGGTCGAGCGCCCAAGCGGCGATGTCGACCGGGTCCCGTTCGGTGCCCTGCTCGTAGACCTCGGCGCCGGCGCGCTTGCCGACGGTGACCAGCTGGTCGACGGCGGCGGGACGGTAGACGTCGCAGGCGGCGAGCACGACGCTCTTGCCTTCCTCGCGCAGGTGACGCGCCAGCTTGGCGCAGGCGGTCGTCTTGCCCGAGCCCTGCAGGCCGGCCATCAGGATCACGGTCGGCCCTTTCGAGGCGAAGGCGAGATCGCGGCCGGCGCCGCCCATCAGCCCGGTCAGCTCCTCGTCGACGATCTTGACGACGTGCTGGCCGGGATCGAGGCTCTCGAGCACGTCGGAGCCGAGGCAGCGCTCCTTCAAGGTCTTCGTGAACGCTTTGACGACCTTGAAGTTGACATCGGCCTCGAGCAGCGCGAGGCGGATCTCGCGCATCGCCGCGTCGACGTCGGCCTCGCCGAGGGTGCCGCGCGAGCGGACGTCGGAGAGGGTGGTCTGGAGGCGCTCTGAGAGCTGGTCGAACATCCGGCCCCTAGCTTACGGGCAGCTTGATTCCCCCTCTCGCGCGGATATGCTCCGCCCGGAGGAGTCATGAGCGCGAGCAACAGATCATCCGCGGCGTTGGTCGTGTCGATCCTCGCCCTTGTCGTCGCCGTCAGCGGCGTCGGCTACGCGGCGTCAAAGCTGAACGGCAAAAGCATCAAGCCGCGTTCCATCCCGGGCAATCGCATCAAGAACGACGCCCTCACCGGTAAGCAGATCAAAGAGGCGCGACTCGGACAGGTGCCCTCGGCCGCGACGGCGCTGAGCGCCGGTCGGGCGACGAGCGCAGACCGTGCGTCTTTGGCCGACCGCGCGGTCATTGCGGATCGCGCCGGCCTTGCCGAACGGGCGGAGAGCGCCAACCGGATCGGCAGCTTGACCGAGACCGACATCCAGCGGGCCGGAAAACTGATCACCTTCGACGTGCGGATGACCAACACCGAGCCGCCGCGGACCCTGCTCCAGGCCGGTCCCTTCACGGTCAAAGCCGAGTGCGCCATCCCGGGCGGCGTGCAGAACGTGTACCGCGTCAGCGCGACGACCAGCGAGAACGACGCCGCGGCAAGGCGGACGAACATCTTCGACGAAGAAGCCAGCGACGCCGACTTCGACGTCGGCGAGACCTTCAAAATCACCGAGAGTCAGGAGGGCGGCACCCCACCGCCGCCGACGGGCCCGTTCGAGATGTCCGCGTACCTGTGGTCGCGCAGCGGCACGATGGTCAGGCTGGAGCTGGCGCAGGGAGGGAAACTGTTCAGCGCCAACCCCTCCGAACGCGTGCAGTGCACCTATGCCGGCTTCGCGATCGTGAGCTGAGCCCTACTCGGCGAGTAGGGCCCTGGCGAAGTCGTCGGGATCGAACGGCCGCAGGTCGTCCAGCGTCTCCCCCGTGCCGATCAACTTGACCGGGATGCCGAGCTCGTTGCCGATCGCCAGGACGACGCCGCCCTTGGCGGTGCCGTCGAGCTTGGTGAGGACGACGCCGTCGACCTCGACCGCTTCGGCGAAGACCTTGGCCTGGCGCAGGCCGTTCTGGCCGGTCGTCGCGTCGATCGAGATCAGGGTCTCGTGCGGGGCCTCGGGGATCTGCTTGGAGATCACCCGGCGGACCTTGGCCAGCTCGTCCATCAGGTTGCCCTGGGTGTGGAGACGGCCGGCGGTGTCGACGATGACGACGTCGGCGCCGCGGGCGCGGGCGGCGTTGATCGCGT